>CANKGM010000254.1 GCA_947481355.1 Chitinophagaceae bacterium | reverse complement strand
GATGAATTTGTTCAATGTTGGAGTCTGTTGTTAAATACTCAATAATACGATCAGGATTAGATGCTCTATCAAAGCGCATTGAAGCCTGCAAAGCAGATACTACTGGCTCATGCTGAATCAATTCAGCTGTATATAATTCTGAAGTATCAATTATTAAGAAATCTTCTTGGAAAAATTTTAATTGATGGCGCTTCGATCCATCTTGCGCAAAAACTAAGCTTCCTCCATCAAATACAATTTCAGTCTGTGCACCAACAGCATTGCAGTATAACATAGGAAGTTTGTACTTCTTTACATTCAGTCGAATTACTTCTTCTCTATCTTCTCGATGACCATAATCAAATGGAGAAGCAGAAATATTAATCATCAAATCTGGCGATTGTTGCATGAGTTTATCCATAGGACAAATTCGATATAAAGGGTTATCGCCAAGGTTCCAAATGTCTTCACAAATGGTAATGGCAATCCTGACCCCCTTAAACTCAATGATATTCCAATTGTATGCCGGTTCAAAATAGCGGTATTCATCAAAAACATCGTAATTAGGCAGCAACGTTTTGTGTGCAGTTCCAATAATTTTTCCATCAAAAAGGAGTAGCGCTGAATTCAACAAATCCTTTCCTTCTTTTTGAGGATTTCGTGTTGGCGCTCCTACCAGTATTCCGATGCCATGAGAAACTTCAGCAAGGGCTTGAATAGAATGTTCAGCTTGAACGATGAAGTCTTCAAATTCAAGAAAATCTCGGGGTGGATAACCACAAACTGATAATTCAGAAAAAACAATCAATTCTGCACCTGCTTTTCTTGCATCCTCTACCGCCTCCAGCATTTTTTGAAGATTTAGCGAAAAATTGCCAATATGGTAGTTTTGCTGAGCAAGAAAAACGTTCATGATGCAAAATTGAGGAATTCAGTTGAATAATCCCTAAAACAAGCTGATTCTATCTATAGAAATATCCTTTGCTTTACTTTTGCCTTAATTAATGCCTAGACACATACTTTTCAACCAATATTCCATATACTAATCATGAAATCTTCAACTCTATTTGCAATTCTTATGCTGATGATCCTTAGTTGTAATGATGGTCATAAGAAACCTGATATTAGCCACATAAAAGTGCAACTAAGTGTAAAAAGATTCGAAAAGGAATTCTTTGCGATGGATACGGTAATGCTTGAAAATAGTTTGTTGAACTTACATGAGAGGTTCCCTCTTTTTTTAGGTGATTATATCCATAACATACTTGGAATTCAATCCAACGATAGTACAATGTTAAATGGAGGTATAAAAAAATTCATTCACGACTATAAACCAATCTTTGATTCAACACGAAACATTGATCCAGCAATTGAAAAGGAAAAGGATGAGATCATAGAAAGCCTACGCTATGTAAAATTTTATTTTCCTACCTATCAACTTCCAAAAGAATTCATAACCTACATTGGACCTATTGATGCTATTTTCACCGGCCCAACAGGGAGCCATGCAGAAGTGATAACAACAGATGCGCTATGTTCAGGTTTGCAGTTACACTTAGGAGCAAATTCAATATTTTACACTTCAGCACAAGGACAACAACTTTACCCAACATATATATCGAGTAGATTCACCACAGAATATATATCAGTAAACTCAATTAAAAATATTGTTGACGATATTTTCCCATCAAACAATAAGGCAAATAATTTTCTAGAGGTGTTAGTTGATCAAGGGAAAAGAATGTACCTATTAGATCTTTTTATGCCTGACAAATCTGAAGAAATTAAACTTGGCTATACTTCAGCTCAATTAAAAGGATTAAAAGAAAACGAGGCGCTAATCTGGAACTATTTTACAGAGAATAATTTACTGTATGAAACCGATATGTTAAAGATTCGTCCATTTATTAGTGACGGCCCCTATACTAGCGAATTTGGAGAAGGGTCACCTGGATTCATTTCACTTTATATTGGAAAACAAATTGTCACCAAATACATGAATAATCATCCTGATACCGAATTGGATACACTACTTGGAATAGCAGGTACTAAAATACTTGCAGGATCAAAATACAAGCCAAGATAGTGGTCGTCTTTTAAGCGAATTGAGGACGTTTCCCCATATTGTACATAAACCGCACATGGGAAACAATTGCAGAACGAGTTGTTGGAAAATTAATATAATGCAACTCAAATTTCGCACAGTTTTCTTTAACAATTTTGCTAATGGCAGGATAATGAATATGACTTATTCTAGGAAATAGGTGATGTTCTATTTGATAATTAAGTCCCCCTACAAACCAGGTCACAATTTTATTTTTTGAAGCAAAGTTTGCGGTAGTTCTTACTTGATGAATTGCCCATTCATTTTCAATTCTTTTAGGATCTACTCCTGCTGAATCAAACTCAGCATGTTCTACAACATGGGCAAGTTGAAAAACAAAAGCTAAAGTTAATCCAAATGCGAATTGACTAATAACAAAACCCAATAACCATCCTTTCCAGCCTATCAAAGCAATTGGAAGTGCTATATAAAAAAAGATAAAAAAGATCTTTCCTGCCCAAAAAATAAGGTGATCACTAAAGTTCATCTTTTTCAAAGGAGTTGTATATATATGCCTTGAAAAGTACTTTATATAATCAGTGAAAAACATAAACAAGGAGGTGAATCCATAAAGAAGAAACATGTAAATACTTTGGTAACGATGCATTGGCTTCCATGGCTGCGTAGTGCATTCACGCATGAATGGCATATTATTAATATCGTCATCCACTCCATCAATATTAGTGTATGTATGGTGTATGATGTTATGCTTTAACTTCCACATGAAAGCATTGCCACCTAAAAAGTTATTTGTGAGTCCGAAAATATTATTTACCCATCCTTTGGTGGAGAAACTACCATGACATGCATCATGCATAACATTAAAGCCAATGGCTGTCATGGTAAGTCCAAACAATAACCATAAAAACGAAGTTAGGGCCCAATGCATGTTTACGAATAATAAAAGAGCATACAAACCTAGCATTCCAGGAATGAGAATCATGGTCTTTCCATAGAGTTTCCAATTACCCGTCTTTTTAATACCTGCTTTTTCAAAATAGGCATCGACTTCAGACTTTAGTGCGTTGAAGAATACCTTGTTTTTATTGTTAAATGTAACTTTATAACTCATGTTGATTTTTTAGCCTTAACGAATTTCTGAACTTATGTAAAATTAAACCAAGTTGGAGAAACATTAGGTTAATTTCTTTTAAAAGGTGCTTCCATCTGAAATACGGGGATATTCACCTCAAACCTGGCCTTTGTATTGACATTCTCCATAAGATAGGTGCCAAACATTTGACCAAGTTCTGATTTTAGATTACATCCAGATATGTATTGATATTGCTCATTTGGGGCAATTATAGGTTGTGCTCCAATTACACCCTCGCCTTCTACCTCACGCTGTTCCGTACAACTATCTTGAATAAACCAATGACGACGCAAGAGTTGTACAGGAAACAGGTTGTTATTTTCAATAGTTACTCTATAAGCAAACATAAACTCCTGCTGTTGAGGATTTGAGTAGTCTGCTTGATAAAATTGCTCAACACT
>CANKGM010000253.1 GCA_947481355.1 Chitinophagaceae bacterium | reverse complement strand
ATTACATTGTTGTCTTTTGAAGATGGGGCTATGCATATGATCGTACAATAGTTTTCAGCACCTGTGATATCAATTGAGATGCCACCGTTATTTGTTTGGTCAATTTTGGCACTATCGTTAGTTGAAAGATCCGGTGAAATAATTTGCCATGAAGCACCTTTGTCGGTTGACTTGTGAAGGTATTGACTACCGTAGTAGATGGTATTTTTATTCAATGGATCTTGTGCCATGGCAGCATTCCAGTTGAAGCGTAGTGTCGTTTTAACATCTGGCGAAGTGGGTTGAATATACCAGCTCTCACCAGTGTTAACATTATATTTTCCAACAGATCCACCTTGGCTCATAGCATATACCCAAGAGGCGTCATCTGGATCAGCCATGGCATCAAATCCATCTCCACCCCAAATGCTTTCCCAATAATAATTTTTGATTCCACCATTGATCCAAGTGTAGGCTGGTCCATGCCAACTTCCATTGTCTTGCATTCCACCCATTACATGGTATGGGGTTTCATTGTCTACATTAATATGGTAGAACTGACCCACAGGAAGCTTCTCATCAAAGATCCATGTTTTGCCTTTATCTCTTGTGATGCCAATACCGCCATCATTACCATCAATAATAAAGTTTGGGTTTTTAGGGTTGATCCAAAATGCTTGGTGATCAGGGTGAATGCCATTATATGGAATAACTACTTCGAAATTTTTACCACCATCTTCACTCACTGAAATCATTTGGTTAATTAGCCAAACTCTGTTCTCATTCTCTGGGTCACATGCGATGTCTTGGAAGTAGAATGGCCTTGTGCTAACCCATTCAGGATTGCTTGTTGTTAATGTCCAAGTCAAGCCGCCATCATCACTTTTATACAAACCATTTTTTGTAGCCTCAATAAGTGCATACACTCTATTTGGGTTACTGCGAGAAATGGTAAGTCCAATTCGTCCATAGTTTCCTTCAGGTAGACCTTCTTTTGATCCTAGTTTTTTCCAATTTTTTCCTCCATCATAGGTCATATACAATCCGCTTCCAGAACCACCACTTTTTAGGCTCCATGGTGTTCTACGGTGTTGCCACATAGCAGCAAATAGTTTGTTTGGATTAGATGGATCTATGATCATATCTCCAACACCAGATGTGTCGTTTGTGTATAGAATTTTATTCCATGTTTCACCACCATCTGTCGTTTTAAATACACCACGATCAGCATGTTCTGCATATGGGTTGCCTATTGCGCCTGCATAAATTGTATTTGGATTGGTAGGGTCGATTATGAGACGATGGATGTTTCTTGTTTTTTCAAGTCCCATTCTTTTCCAGGTTTTCCCTGCATCAATTGTTTTGTAGATACCTTCTCCCAGGCTTACCGAGTTACGTGGGTTTCCTTCACCTGTCCCAACCCATACTACTGCTGGGTTTGATTGTTGGATTGCAATCGAACCAATATTTATAATGGGTTGTTCATCGAAAACGGATGTCCAGCTGCCTCCTGCATTATTTGTCTTCCAAACACCGCCGGAAGCCGCACCTACGTATATGTTATTAGGATCTGAAACAACAGCGTCAATTGCTGTAATTCGCCCACTCATTCCGGCTGGGCCGATATTACGAGGCTTCCAATTTTTAAATTGGTCTAATGTAACTTTTTGAGCTGAGGTTGGAGTTGATAACAGCAAAAAGCTTATTCCTACAAGCGTATAAATCACTTTTTCGATTCTCATGGTTCGATAATTTTTGGTAAATTATGCATTAATACAGTCCTTGAGAAATTTTGTTTCACTAAATTCTTATTGAGTAATGCAGTACTTATTTTTGGTGAAAATTTTGGATAGGAGCTGCAAATCACATAATTTAGTGTTTAAACATCAAAAATTAATAAAACATGAAAAAGCAATTACTTTTAATGCATTTAAGCCTTTTGGCCTTATTATTTTCTTCAGGGATTGTTGCTCAGACAAAATGGACGGTAGACAAAGTCCATTCTCATGTAAAGTTTAGTGTTTCACACATGGTTGTTTCTGAAGTGGAAGGATCATTCAAAGGCTTTGATGGTACTATAGTGGCTTCAAAGGAAAACCTTACAGATGCGGTAATTAATTTTACGGTTGACGTGGCGTCAGTAAGCACTGATAATGTAAACAGGGACAATCATTTAAAAAGCGATGATTTTTTCAATGCTGAAAAATTCCCCAAAATGACTTTCGTAAGCAAGTCTATGACTTTGGTGGGAGGTAACAAGTATAAATTAGTTGGAGACTTAACTATGCGTGATGTAACCAAGACGGTTGAATTTGATGTTACTTATGGTGGTAAAATTCAAACAAATGATGGTGGGTATAAAGCAGGTTTCAAGGCAAGAGCCACGATTGACCGCACAAATTTTGGGGTTAATTTTACTGGTACATTAAAAGCAGGTGGACTTATGGTTGGTAATGATGTTGAGATTATTGTTAATGTAGAAATGAATCAGGTAAAGTAGCAATACGCTTTGCGCTAGGGGTTGGGCGTTCGGAGTTGGGGGTTGAGCATTTTTTCGCTGAACGCTTAACGCTGAACGCTTTTCTTTATGGGTTGGGCGTTTGGAGTTGGGGGTTGAGCATTTTTTCGCTGAACGCTTAACGCTGGACGCTTTTCTTTCTGGGTTGGGCGTTTGGAGTTGGGGGTTGAGTAGTTTTTTGCTTAACGCTGAACGCTCTTTCTCTTTGTGCCTTTGTGCCTCTGTCCCTTTTCTGTATTTACTATGTCTATTTATTATCCCCTTTTTCGAACCCAAGTATCACTCCATTAATGCAATAACGTAAGCCAGTAGGAGGTGGGCCATCGTTGAAGACGTGACCTAAATGTGCTTTGCATCTTCCGCACTCTACTTCTGTTCTTTTCATACCAAGTGAGTTATCTACTAAGTAAATGAGGCTTGATTTGGTAACAGGTTCAAAGAAGCTAGGCCATCCACAACCGCTGTCAAATTTTGTATTGCTTCTGAATAGGGTATTCCCACAAGCGGCACAATAGTATGTTCCCTTTTCTTCAAATTTTTCAAACTTGCTGCTCCAGGGCCTTTCTGTTCCTTTTTGGCGAGCAATATAATATTGTTCAGGGGTAAGTGCATTTTTCCAGTCTTCATCTTTCATATCAACTTTTTCAGATGCATTTCTGGAAAAGGCAGGGTTGATTTTTTCTGATTCACTCATTTTGGTTGTTGCTTTTTTAATTTTTTCTTGCGAAAAGCTGCAGTTCGTATATATAAATGCTGTGAGAAAAAAGATGACTATTCTTAATTGCATGTCAGTTAAATTTCAAAACAAAACTAAGTATATTTGGCCCTTAGAATTCAGGAATTGTTGAATTTCACATTAGTTTTCATCATATTTAACAGATATTTTCATGTTCAATTTAATCTTATTTGGTCCTCCAGGAAGCGGAAAAGGTACTCAGTCGGAGATGCTCATTACAAAGTACGGATTCAAACATCTTTCAACAGGAGATCTTCTCCGTTCTGAAATAGCCAATAAAACTGATCTTGGTTTGAAGGCGAAATCATTTATGGACAACGGACAATTGGTACCTGATGCTGTTGTTATT
>CANKGM010000252.1 GCA_947481355.1 Chitinophagaceae bacterium | reverse complement strand
TGCCTATACGTTATTGATGAAGATGAAAAATAATTCGGAGGAGTAATATTAAATTAAGTTAGTTGGCTGTTGTCTAGGGAAACTGAATTACTTTTTTTTGGCGACAGCCAATTTTATTTTGAGCTGATTGCTAATTTTTTTAAGATTCTGTATAGGCAACAGTTCCACCAACCCATGTATTATTATCATTATACCTTGTTCCAATCATCTTTCCTTTGCTTATTCTCGCGAGGTTTGTGAGTAGTGTTGGATTATCATCTTCATCTTTCCATGTATACATTAATCTAATTTCTGTTTTTGCCAGCCCATCAGGTGTTTCAATGCAGTCGGCATAGTTTACTTTACGTTGAAGTATCCAATTTTCTGGATCTTCTATATTGATTAAATCAGCCTCTTTCAGATCGATTATGACACCTTGACCTGCATAGGAAAATAGGGGTTTCAATACATACTCTTCAAGATTCTTTGGAATTTGTTTAATCTCATTAAGGAAATACGTTTCTGGGATATTGGGGTGTTTTAAAAAAGGCAAGGTATATTTTGATATGCGATAAAACCAATTTGGGTGTCCAATCCACTCAACATTTAAATCACCATGTAAATCTGGTAAATCGTTAAGTATATTTTTTGTGTTCTTTAATTCATCAAAAATTATTCTATTATATATTCTCTTGATCTGTGTTTTAATTCCGTTGAGAATGTAGTATATATTATTGTTTTCGATTATTAATTCGGTTAGGCATACTGATTTAATACCCAAATATGTTTCAGTGCAATAAAAGTCGATCCGCGTTTTTTGCTCGTGAGGATTAAGTTCAAGCAAGATTACATCCTTAGGATCATGTTCTGCAATAATTACTTCTCTTAAATCTTCTATATATGTTTCTTTATTGTAGCCATTGAAGTAGTGCTCGAGGCCCTCTCGGATGTTGAAATGTTTTTCTATTAGTTCTGGATAAAATGCTTGAAAACCAAAGAGAGACGGAAATCCTTGCATCTCGATAAGCGCTGGGTATAATTCATTTCTTTCATTCTTACATATTCCAAAGTCGAATGCAATGAAATGGGGGTGTGTGTTTTCATTTTTTATGAACTCGTCTTTGGGAATGGATTGGTTGGTATATGATTTGAAATCGTTGCTCTTTATAAAATCAATGATGAAATTACAAGTATAGACCATTTGATCGGTCAATAATTTTGGGATGAATATGGGTGTTTCTGCTATCCTAAATTCCAGGGCATTAGGATATGCGTGGTCTATTTCACCTAGCATAGCCACGTATGATTCTTGTCTGAAGGATTGATTGAAAGATTTCCTAATCTTTTCTATCATGTGATAAATTAATGAGAATCAGTTAATGCTTTTATCGATTGGTTAATGAAATTTGGCAGTACATATCGATTTGTCATTAGAATTTTATCTGGGTCATCTAGTTGATTCATCATCGACTCCCATTTTTCTATGCCATGGTTTTCTATGACCGTTTTCTTTTTTTCTTCTCTTTGAAGGTAGGAGGTCATCCCTTTTGCATCCGCTTCTGGATGGAATTGCGTTCCAACCATGTATGGGTTAAATCGAATTGCCATGATGGCTCTTTCTAAGGCCACATGCGGTCTTTCTTTTTCAATGCATAACAGGGTAGCGCCTATTGCCTCTATTGTTTTTTGATTAGGTTCAATTACTTGGTATTCACGACTATCAACACCATAAAATGGATCGTTAAGTCCTTGAAAGATTGGTTCCTGTTCTGCCCCTGCTAACATATGAATGGGGAATATGCCAAGTGCAGTCGATTTTCTTTTGGTAACATTTCCTATGTTGAAATATTGACTGGCCATTTGGAAGGAGTGGCATATGAAAAATACATATTTCTTCTTATGGTTTTCTTTGTTTTCATTCCAACTCATTATACTATCTAACCATTTGAAGTATGTTGCTTCCCATCTGGAGTACCCATCTGTAATTGGGTTTCCAGGTCCTCCAGAAGAAATATAGATATCAAAATCTGTTGAGGGTAATTCTTTGCTTATGCGTACATCAAATTCTTTACATTCAATAGCGATTTCATGTATGCTATTCATGTGAGAAAGTACTTCCCTTAACCCCCTCATGCCTTCATTAGGTTCGCCATTGTATAAATCGAGAATTGCGATTTTTATGGGTTCGGAATTGTTGGATATCATCAGGCAAAGATAAACTAATTGCTTTTGAACTCTTTTAAATAAAGGTTTTAGCTACTAGATAGATTCTAAAAACTTCGATTCAATAAATGCGCTTACCTCTTTGAGGTTTTTTGTTTTTTCGTAAATTTCAAGTTGACGGTCAGCGCCAGTTCCCTTTTCTAGAATATGGTGAATGCTCTTTAGCGCATCTCTGCAGCCTAAGTCGTCTACTACATCATCAATAAATTCAAGTAGTTCATGGATGAGGTGACGAGTATTTACTTCTTGCTCTTTTCCAAAGTCTATGAGTTTGTCATCAATTCCATATCTAGATGCGCGCCATTTATTTTCATTGACTAACGCACGGGAGTAGATCATATAGTTCAAATTTTTTGATCTGAGCTTATATAGTTTAGTGCAGATGCATTGAAAGAGTGCTGCAAATCCTACGCTTTCATCAACTGTTAGCGGTACGTCGCAAATTCTAAATTCCACGGTGCCATAGAAAGGGTGAACCCTTAAGTCCCACCATATTTTTTTTGCATTGTCTATGCAATTTGTTTTGATGAGTAAGTTGACATAATCTTCGTAAGCGCTATAGCTGTCAAAATAATCTGGTATTCCGGTTCTGGGAAATTTATCAAAGACCTTCGTCCTGTATGATTTGAATCCAGTTTTTCTTCCTTCCCAAAATGGAGAATTTGTGCTGAGTGCAAATACGTGTGGTAAAAAGTACCTTGCTGAATTAGCAATATGAATAGCCATTTCTTTGGAAGGCATACCAACGTGTACATGCAATCCGAAGATTAAGTTCGATCTAGCTGCATCTTGCATTTCATCGACAATCTGTTGGTATCTTTCGTGATCAGTGATGAGTTGTTGTCTCCATGTGCTAAACGGATGAGTTCCCGCAGCACCAATGCTATATCCTAACGTGCCTGCTATCTGATGAATTGTTTTGCGGAGATTATAGATGTCTTTTCTCGCCTCATCAATATTGGCACATACATCAGTTCCAACTTCTACCACAGCCTGGTGCATTTCTGCCTTTACCTTTTCACTGATTATTTTTTGGCCTTCAATCACAATCTTTTGCTCATGGCTGACTAGTTCTTTAGTGGAAGGGTCAATGACCATATATTCTTCTTCTATACCAAGCGTAAATATTTTATAATTTATCATATGCCAAGTTTATATTATTTAGATTCAAGAATTTTTTGTGAACTATCTGTGATGTATTTTCCCCAAGTCAGGTTGTCTTTTTTGGGATTTATGTTTTGGGCTAATTCAATTGCATAATTTGATGTTGTTTCAATGAGCCATTCGTAATTATCTTCTCCAATATTTATAAGGTCTTCATCTGGAACTGGATTACAAGAATTAACAGCATAGGGTATGCCATCCCGAATTGCGAATTCAATTGAATTGAACTCATAGCCTAAATAGTCATTAATCTTT
>CANKGM010000251.1 GCA_947481355.1 Chitinophagaceae bacterium | reverse complement strand
GTTTCAGTCCAGGAAATCTTCCTCTTTTTTTATGGTTAAGTGCCGCTTTATTCATCATGCGTCCTGCATCACTCAGAGAATGGATGTTAATGATAACAGGATTTGTATTACCATATTACTTTTTAATAGCAGGCTTATACCTAAACAACAACCTGGATTTGAAAATACTCTTTCACTTTCAAAAAGCAGACTTAACCTTTCCAAATTTGCCAACACCTTTTTGGATTCGATCGGCTTTTTTCTTTGCCCTGCCATTATTAGGATTCCTTTTCTACTTCAACAATTTAACCAAAATGCTTATTCAAGCCAGAAGGGTACACACCATAATCTTCTTGTTATTTCTCTTGAGCACACTAATAGCCTTTTTAAGGATTGAGCACGCACCATTTAGCTTTTTTATGATTACAATACCAGCTTCCATCATGGCATCACCCTTATTTGGGTCACCAAAGAGTAAATTTTTACCCGATCTTCTACTTTTGCTTGTATTATGTCTTTGCTTAATTGGTTAAACTTTTCTGTCTTATCAGCACATTGACAGAAAGGTTATAAATTTGCATTAAATAAGAAGTCTTATGAAGTTTGGTGTAATTGTTTTTCCAGGTTCCAACTGCGATCAAGATATGGTTGGAGCATTACGAAATGATCTTGGGCAGGAAGTAATCGAGCTTTGGCACAAAGACAACGATTTATCGGCATTCACAACAGAAGATTGCATCATATTACCTGGAGGATTTTCTTTTGGCGATTACCTTAGATGTGGTGCAATCGCCAGATTTAGTCCGATGATGCAACAAACTATAGCATTTGCTCAACGAGGCGGGAAAGTATTCGGTGTGTGCAATGGTTTTCAAATTTTATGTGAGTCAGGGTTACTTCCTGGTGTGCTTTTAAAAAATGCTAATCAACAATTTATCTGCAAGAATGTATTTATCATAGGAGATGAGAAAAAGCCTCTCATGATTCCTATTGCACATGGGGAGGGTCGTTTTCATGCAGATGAAAATACGCTTCAAGATCTAATAAAAAATAACCAAGTAATCTATCGATATTGTGATGCAGATGGAGCTATCACAGCAGAAGCTAATCCAAATGGAGCTGCTTACAATATAGCAGGGATTTGCAACAAAGAAAGAACTGTATTTGGTATGATGCCCCATCCTGAAAGGGCTTGTGCTGAAAAGTTAAATAACATCGATGGAAAAACGGTTTTCCAAAGCTTATTCTTGAATCATATCAAAGAAGCTATTCTGTCGTAAAATATCATTATGTATAAAATCAACATTCTACTTTGCTTGCTTTTCCTAGGCCTAACCGAGGTAAGCTTTGCGCAGTTTGGTTCAGCCAAACAAGTAAGTTGGACCACTGCTGTAAAAAAAGTAGGGGATAAAAAATATGAAATTCGCCTCACGGCAACCATTGCAGGCAATTTCCACCTGTATGCTCAAGATCAACCTGTTGAAGATCCTCCTGCAACCACAATTGCCTATCAACCAAATCCATTATTGAAGATGGATGGAAAACTTATTGAACAAGGAAAGAAAATTACGAAATATGAAGAGGCCTGGCCCGGTAATGTAAATTTTTATGAAAAGACAGTAACCTTTGTGCAGGTAGTAAATGCCAAAACCAAGGCCAAAACAAACCTGAATGGAAAAGTAGTATACACCGTCTGCAATGACCAACTTTGTCTACCCACATCAGAATTTAATTTCAAAATACCCATAGGAGGATAACCCTATACAATAACCCTCATGCTAAAATATAAAGCCCTAGCCTTGTTGCTTACATTGTCTTTGATGGGTCAGGGTCAAGACGGCCTTCAATGGAATGCCAGATCAGAGAAAATTTCAACAACTAAATACAAGTTGGTTTTTGAAACCAACAACGATGAACATTGGGAAATTTATTCCCCCTCTTCAACATTTGAGGGCATAGAGGCTGCTGCCCTCACCCTTTCAGACCCATCCATTAAAATTCTTGAAAAACTAACGGCTATAGGGGTTTCAGAAAAAATCAAAAGTGACTTGTTTGAACAACAGCAATTTGAAGTATTTAAAAATAAGGTTAGTCTTGAAGCTACCATTGAGTTTGCAAGAATAGTTCCCGGAGATATACAGACTAGCCTAAGTTTCACTTATGGAAAGGGCGATGCATTTTATCCAGGAGAAGTAGAAAAATTCACCATACCACTATTGGGAGGGAAAAGCAATACATCAAGGATATTAATCCCGGGATTAGACCCTTCAAAACCAGTCCGTACTTGCGGAGCAACCACAGAAGAAAAACAAAGCAGTTTGTGGGGTATTTTTCTCTTAGGTATACTTGGAGGTCTAGTTGCGCTGATTACTCCATGTGTTTTCCCTATGGTTCCATTAACGGTCTCATTTTTTACAAAACATAGCAGCCATAAGGGTTCAGGCAAAAAACTCGCGATACTTTATGGATTTTTCATCTTTTTAATTTATTCAGCATTTAGTATCCCATTTCACTTAATAGGAAATGTAAGCCCAACAATCTATAATGACATTGCAACCAATGTATATCTCAATGTTGCCTTCTTTGCCATTTTTATCTTTTTTGCCATATCCTTTTTTGGATTTTATGAAATCACCCTACCGGGTGGGCTTGCCAACTCTACAAATGCCAAACAGGGATCTGGTATCGCTGGAGTATTCTTTATGGCCCTTACCTTGGCTATAGTATCCTTTTCATGTACGGGCCCTATACTTGGTACGCTGCTTGTTGGTACTGCCACAGAAGGAGCCTGGCCACTCACAGCAGGCCTTGCCGGATTTGGATTAGCCCTAGGACTTCCCTTTGGACTATTTGCCCTTTTTCCGCATTGGCTGAACTCACTTCCTAAAAGTGGTGGTTGGCTAAATACGGTGAAAGTCGTTTTAGGTTTCATTGAATTAGCATTAGCACTGAAGTTTTTATCAAACGCAGATCTAGTAGCACATTGGTCGATTGTAAAAAGAGAAATATTCTTTGGTGTCTGGATCATTATTTTCATCTCGTTATTTCTGTATCTAATTGGATTGATACATTTCCCACATGAATCCAAGTCTGAAAAGATTCACCCAGCACGAAAAGTACTTGGTTTAATAGTCCTATTATTTACCCTCTATCTCCTACCTGGCATAACCAATACAAAATGGGCAAACCTGAATATCGTAAGTGGTTTCCCTCCTCCAGCATGCTATAGCGTATATGCAGCTCCTGTAAACTGCGAGGAGCCGTTAAAAGATTATAATGAGGCATTAGCACTTTCCAAAAAACTCAATAAACCTATACTGATAGATTTTACCGGATGGGCTTGTGTTAATTGTAGGAAAATGGAAGAAAATGTATGGATAAAGCCAGCAGTAAGAACTGTTATGGAGAAATTCATTCTAGTATCTCTATATGTTGACGACAAGCGCATATTGCCAGCTGATCAACAATCAAATTATACAACTAAATCTGGAACAACTATCCACATTACTACAGTTGGCGATAAATGGGGAATATTTGAAACTGAAAACTTTAATGCCAGCTCTCAACCACTGTATGCGCTAGTATCACCGAAAGAGCAGCTTCTTACTACTCCAATTGGATATACTCCGAATTCTGCCGAATATG
>CANKGM010000250.1 GCA_947481355.1 Chitinophagaceae bacterium | reverse complement strand
TTTAGCCAATTCAGTTTTGCGCAAGAGCGTGTCACTCTTCAAGTTCCAGGTAAAGATCGATTCGCAGAAGTTAATCTAGCTGGGGCTTCTGTATTACCAAGTGGTAGATTGGTTAATCCAGTTGGCGATGTCATGAGAATAACACATGACCCATTTGGATTAACGATTTCTCCAAATGGTAAGCGTGCGGTTACCTTACACAATGGGGTCTTTACCATAATTGATCTTGAGCATAGACAGTCTACTCGAATTCCCGATTATGCCGGTAAAATAAAATCACCTTTCCCGAATGGATCACTTCTTGGTGTTGCGTTCAATTCAGATAATAAAACCATTTACCTAAGTGGTGGTGATAAAGGCACCGTAATTGTATACAATATAGAAACACTGAATGTTGTAGACTCAATTCGTTTGGATGGCAAGGTTGGTGATGTTTTATATCAAGATAGTTTTACATCTGATCTACTTTTCAATGAGCAAAATAACGAGTTATTGGTATTGGATCAAGCCAATTATCGTATGGTGAGAATTGACTTATCAACTAAAAAAGTTAGTGCTTCCATTCCAGTAGGTCGTCTACCTTTTGGTATAGCTATCAGTCCAGATAAGAAAACAGCAGTCGTAGCCAATGTTGGTATGTATGCATATCCCCTCGTTGAAGGGATGACCTTATCGAATTATGATTCGATGATGATTTCTCATCATCCATACGGACATAATACGCCAGAATCTATCAACGGTACTGTTGTGGAAGGGAAAAAAATCCCCGGACTTGGTTCTCCCAATGCAGTAGAGTCTATGAGCGTTTTTACCATAGACTTGACTTCGAATCAAGTTACTGCAAAGCTCAAAACGGGAAACCTAGTTGGTGAGATGATTGAAGATGCAGAGGTAATCGGAGGAGCTAGTCCAAACTCTATTGCCATAGGGAAAGAGTTTGCCTATGTTACGAATGCAACGAATGATAATATTTCCATGATTGATTATCGCACTGGAAAGATCATTAAACATATTCCTATTCATGTTGATTCACGCATTGATAAATACCGTGGGTTATTACCATTTGGTATTTCATTATCGCCTGATGAAAGCAAGCTCTATGTTGCCTTATTGGGGTTCAATGCGGTTGCTGTAATTGATATCAACTCGACTGAAACTGTAGGACTTATTCCTACAGGTTGGGGACCAACACGTGTTAAACTTTCTCCAACCCAAAATAAATTATACATCATTAGTAGCCGCGGTATAGGTGCTGGTCCAAATGGCGGAGTTGGTTTTGTAGAGCCTCCACAAGGAAGTTATGTAGGGGATATTCAAATGGCTACTTTCCAGGATCTGAACATTCCGGATGAAGCACAATTGAAAGCATATACCAAACAAGTTATTGATCAAACCTTCCAAGAGGTGAAAGTTCAAGACAATAATAATCCACTGCCCTCATTACCCGGATCATCTGTATCTCCCATTAAATATATTGTTTACATCACGAAAGAGAATAGAACATACGATGAGATTTTCGGACAGATGCAACAGGCAAGAAGCGATTCAACTATGGCTAGGTTTGGGATGAATGCAACGGTAGTTATTGGAAAGGATACGATTCGCGGTGCAAACATTACACCTAATCATCATAAGGTTGCCAAAAAATACGCCTTCTCAGATAATTTTTATTGCGATAGTGATGCCTCCATTCATGGACATCATTGGATGATGGGTGTTATACCAAACGAATGGGTAGAAGCCAATTCTAAGACATCTAAAACAGCAAAATTGGCATCTCCTGCCCCTGGTAGAAGATACCCTGGATCAACAGGCAGTATGGACCCTGAAGATTATGCAGAGATTGGTGGACTTTGGGAAGCGTTGGAAAGAAAGGGTCTTTCTTTTTACAATTTTGGTGAAGCCAATGAAACTGCTCACGTTCGTGAAGAGTGGATGGATACGGCAACAGGTGCTGGACATGCCGTAATGGTTCCCATGCAAAATGCAGTGTTTACTAGGACTAGTCATAATTATGCAGGATTCAACATGGATATTCCTGACCAGTTTAGGATGCAACAATTTGAGTCTGAGTTTAAAAAAATGTGGTTATCAGGTAAGGCAAAAATGCCTTCATTGGTTACGATGCAGGTTCCTAATGATCATACAGCAGGTCCGCGTCCAGAAGATGGTTATTATTCAGAGCATAGCTATGTAGCGGATAATGATTTAGCGGTTGGAAGGATTATTCATTTTCTTTCACGAACTCCCTATTGGAAAAACATGTTGGTGATTGTGACAGAAGATGATCCTCAAGGTGGTTCAGACCATGTGGACGCTCATCGCAGTATTTTAATGCTTGCTGGTCCATATGTTAAACGTGGTTATGTATCCCATACCCATGCAAATTTTGGATCAATCCTCAAAACAATATATAATATCTTGGGTGTTCCCTATGTCAATCAATATGATGTAACGGCTTCGTTATTGCAGGATTTCTTTACCACTAAGCCGGATTTTTCACCCTATACCTTCGAATTTCCGGACAAGAGGATATTTGATACAAAAAATGCCATGAAGCGTTACCGTCGTGATGTAGATTGGAAAGCAGTAATGAAAGGTCCAGAGATGGATGATGAAGACGATATGCGTAAGGCGCATTATAAAAAAGAAAAATAAGTTTTAATTTAATATGATTAACGTGAGTAATGTTCGTTTTTTATTCTTTGCAATATTCGTATTGGTATCGAATATTTCTTTAGCACAAAAAGATAGTGTTAAGTTAATGGAAGAAGTAGTGGTTACTGCTACAAGGAAATCTGAACAGAACAAGGATCTTCCTTATTCCGTCGTTTCAATTAACACGAATGAATCTGACAAGAGAGTCTCGCGCACCTTGCCAGAATCATTGATTGGTGTACCTGGGGTTTTTATTCAAAAAACCAATCATGGTGGCGGATCTCCATTCTTAAGAGGTCTAACTGGAAACCAAACGCTCTTAATGGTTGATGGTATTCGGTTGAATAATTCTATTTTCCGGTATGGGCCTAATCAATACTTAACCTTGATTGACAACCTAGTTGTTGAAAAAATTGAAGTGGTTAAAGGAACAGGAGCTGTTCAGTATGGGAGTGATGCATTAACAGGTGTAATTAATGTTATTACACGTTCACAAGAATTCACTCAGAAGTCAACATGGAAAGGTAGACTAACATCAAGGTTCACTGGATTTGGAATGGAGAAAACAGCCCGTCCGGAAATTTCTTATTCGAATAAGAAATTTGCTTTTATGGCAGGGCTTAGTAAAAAGAGCTTTGGTGATCTTAGGGGTGGCGATACATCTAGATTCCAAACCCCTTCTGGTTATGGAGAATTGGCTTGGGATACAAAGTTTAAGTGGGATCTTGGATCAAATGCTGTTATGACATTTTCGTATCAATCACTTAAACAGTCAGATGTACCTGTTTATCACAAATATATTTTAGAGAATTATGCAATCAATAACGCGGATCTACTTAAAAGGGGATTTGGTTATGTTAATTTTAAAAAGACATTTACATCTAATGTCTTTAAATCGTTGACTGCAGTTGTTTCTGAACAAGATATCTCAGAGTTAAGAAATTCAAGAAAAAATGGATCTCCTTCGCTTAGGATCGA
>CANKGM010000249.1 GCA_947481355.1 Chitinophagaceae bacterium | reverse complement strand
TAACTAATCCATTACAAAAATTTATCAGCGAATACGATTGGCGCATTGGCGAAAATCACATGCAAATAGAAATAGCACACTTCGGCGAACAAGCAGGTGCAATAGGCGCTGCAGCATTTTCATTTTTAGCACATAAAAACAATTGATGATGAGTGAAATAAAAGAATATATCAACAAGGGCAGATTGATTTGTGACCGAATCGAAGCACAAGAAAAAGAAATCACATTGGCAGCAGAATGGTTTGCCCAATCTATACTTGCTGGCAGAATGGTGCATGTGTTTGGTTCAGGCCACAGTAGAATAATGGTTGAAGAAATGTGGCCACGTTATGGCTCATTTCCAGGATTCAATCCAATTGTTGAGCTTTCCCTAACCTTCCACAACTTAGTTGTAGGTGCTAACGGACAAAGACAAGCTATGTTTTTGGAAAATGTTAGCGGTCTCGCAGATCGAATATTGAGAAACTTTGTGTTAACCGATCAAGATACCGCTTTGATTATCTCTTCAGGAGGAACAAATATCGTACCCATTGAAATGGCAGAGGGATTCAAAAGAAATAACATAAAAGTAGTAAGCATCATCTCAACACAACACGCAGAAGCAAGTCAGAGCAAACGAAAAGATGGGATAAAACTAGGCGATGTATCTGATTTAATACTGGATACTGGAGCACCAAAAGGTGATTCTATGATTCATATTGAAGGATTAGAAACGCCAGTTTCTCCTGGCTCATCACTCGGTGGAATTCTTTTAATCAATTCAATCAAAGCAAAGATTGCATCGATTTTAACCAAGGCTGGACATCCACCTACCGTACTAACTGCAACAAATATAGTAGGAGAAAAAAAGGCAACAGAACTTTTTGAAAAAGCCTACGACGAACACGCAATACGATTATCTAAACTATATCAATTCAAACAATAACAAAACGATGCAACCCATTCCCATTCGCACAACAGTTGTAGGAAGTTACCCATTTCCAGGTTGGCTAGAATATGCTACACAAAACCTAAATTCATTTGGCGCTGCAGACATTGAAGAAATGGCTGAAGATGCTGTAATTGCCGCTATTCACGACCAAGTGAAAGCAGGATTAGATGTCATAACTGATGGAGAACAGACTCGATTCGACTTCAATCTTTCCTTTTATGGATTCATCAAAGGCATTCAACCAAATCATACTGAAACAAGAAAATTCGGTCCACCTGCTCATGATCAACGTGGAAAACATAGCATAACATCAAGTTTAGTTGCTCCTAATGGACTAGGATCCATCAAAGAATACCAGAGATTAAAAAGACTTGCGCCTGCTGGCCCAACATTGAAAATGAGTCTACCAGGCCCATATACACTCAGTGGAAGACTATTGCCAAATGAACAATATAAAGACCGATGGGAAATTACGGAAGCACTTATTCCTATCATTCAAAAAGAACTAACAGCATTAGTAGCAGCAGGGTGTACAGAAATCACACTAGATGAGCCTTCAATGAGCTGCTATGCATACAAAGAGGACACAAGGCGTTTTGTATCCATTTTCAATGAAACGGTATCTGTTATAAAAGATAAATGCAGACTCTCCACTCACCTTTGCTTTGGCAACTTCAAAGGAAGACCAGTTGGATATAGAAGCTTAAAGCCAATGCTTCCAGACTTCCTAGACATGAACGTCAATGAAATTCATATCGAAATGGCGAATAGAGAATTTGCAGAGATAGAACTACTGGCAAACTTCGCAGAAAAAATGGATGTGTCGGTTGGCATAATAGATGTCAAAAATTATTACATCGAATCTGTAGAAGACGTAAAAGAAAGAATTAAAAAATGCTTGCAATATGTTCCTGCGGAAAAGCTATCTGTTGCTCCAGACTGTGGCTTAAGCCAGACAGCACGATGGGCATCAAAACAAAAGTTGATCAACATGGTAGAAGGTGCAAAACAAATGCGATGAAAAATTGATATGATAAAAGCTATACGAAAAAACCAGTCACTCATTGATGATATTCTCCATGCTAGCAAGGATGAAGAAAATTTTCATATCTGGTGGTTAGGACAAAGCGGATATTTGTTACAGTATAAGAATATCAGAATACTTATCGACCCCTACTTATCAGACTCACTTACCAAAAAATATGAGAACACCGAAAAGCGACATGTTCGAATCAGTGAGCTAGTTATTTCTCCATCAGAACTCCCACCTATAGATTATATCACTTCGAGCCACAATCATACAGACCACTTGGATGCTGAAACAATAATTCCAATTTTAAAAAATAATTCAAACTGCAAACTCATTATCCCTGAAGCCAATAGGTCTTTCGTTTGCGAAAGACTTCACCTTGAAAGCCATATCCCTATTGGATTAGATGCAGGAGAAGCTTACGAAACACCAACATTCAGCATAAGCGCAATCCCCGCATCTCATAATACAATTGAAAAAGACGAAGCTGGTAAATGCCGATTTTTAGGCTATGTGATTAGACTTGGAAAATGGTGTATATACCACAGTGGAGATACATTACTATACGACGAAATGAGTTCGCTAATCAAAAAACACAAGCCTGATTTAGCCTTACTCCCTATCAATGGAAATGACCCAGCTAGAAAAGTGGCGGGGAATTTAAACTCAACCGAAGCCGTATTCTTGGCAAAAGAAACTAATATTCCGATAATCATTCCATGCCATTATGATTTGTTTGAATTCAATACAGTAGACGTAAATGAGTTCATCCATGTTGCACAACAAGAAAACCAACGCTATTGTGTATTGGACTTAGGCGGAAAATTTTCCAGCCATGAATTCCATAATCAGGTTATAAAATAAACATTTACTTAGATTCTGTAGCAACGACTGAATCTAAATTGATTGGTCCGTAAACGTGGGGGAATGTTTGTTCTAATGAAGGAGACCACTCAAATATAAATTGACTTGAAAGTTTATCGGTATCAATGGTTAGTTGAAGCAGGTCACTAATTCCTTGATAATATTTGTCTTTTATGTACTCTACTTGGCTAGCCTCGCAGCAATGTATAAAGCCTTCGGCATTTAAAGCAGGTGAAGAATAAACGCCTTCTGCCTGCGCTTTTAGCCAAGCTTCAGTAGTAGTAATATGATAAATTTTAGCCATGTGTTAATTTTCGTTTATGAATATACGGGTTTTATATGTTGCGACCGCAACATGAGGTCAGCAAATACAAATGCAGTAACTGCTTCAAGTACTGGTGGCACCCTTAGCGCAATACATAAATCATGTCTTCCTCGCACTGAGAAATTTTCCATTGCATCAGTCTCCCAATTGTATGTATGTTGTTCTTTGGGTGTAGAAGAAGTTGGCTTAATGGCAATTCTAAAAACAACCTCATTGCCATTGGTTATGCCTCCTATAATTCCACCTGCATTATTCGTAGCTGTTTTACCTTCTTTATTTTCAATGGAATCGTTATGATCTACTCCAAACATAGAAGCAGCTTTGAATCCTGTACCGAATTCAATACCACGAACGGCCGGAATAGCAAATACAGCGTGTGAAATGAGTGACTCGGCAGAATCAAAAAATGGCTCACCTAATCCTAACGGCAATCCATTTACCTTACACTCCACAATACCACCAACAGAATCTTTTTGATCTATCGCTTTCTGTAATCCAACTTCAACTGAAGACTCCCC
>CANKGM010000248.1 GCA_947481355.1 Chitinophagaceae bacterium | reverse complement strand
GCAGACATCGCCTTTCTCAAGGAAAATATTGACGTCTTACGCAATGTCATTCGATTTAATGAACGCAGATACTATGTGATGAACGACCCCTTGATTGCGGATTTTGAGTTTGATACCCTATATAATCTATTAAAAAAGACTGAAGAAAGTTATCCAGCACTTATCACTACAGATTCTCCAACACAACGAGTTGGACCAGGTTTTACAAAGCAATTTAATACAGTGCAGCACCTGGTGCCAATGCTTTCCCTTGACAATTCCTACAATGCAAGCGATTTAATTGAATGGGATCGAAAAGCACGAGAGCTGTCTGGCATGGATACCCTAAATTATTGTGTTGAGCCAAAATTTGATGGGGCAAGTATTTCAATCATTTACGAAAATGATCAATATGTACGAGGTGCAACCAGAGGAGATGGCATAGCTGGAGAAGACATCACATTAAATCTAAAGCAAATTAAATCAATCCCACTTTCCGCAGCATTCTCAACCTATGGCATACAACAAATTGAACTTCGAGGGGAAGTATTAATCAACAAAGAAAATTTTAAAAAATTTAATGAACAGCTTGCAGAGCAAAGCCTCCCTCCATTAGCCAACCCACGAAATGCAGCATCAGGATCATTACGTATGAAAGATGCTGCGATGGTGGGGAAAAGAAACCTTGAAGCGTTTATCTATCATATCGCCTATGTTCACTATGCAAATCATAAATCAGAGATTTCATCACACTCAAAAAGCCTAGAAATGCTCTGGGAACTGGGTTTTAGAAGTCCTGTAAATGAGAAAAAGATCATCACCGGCATAGATAAAGTCATCCAATTCTGTGCCGAGTATGAAGCGCAACGAGACAATCTACCTTATGAAATTGATGGGTTAGTTATCAAAGTAAATGAGCTTGCCTTACAAGATAAATTAGGCATGACAACCCACCATCCACGCTGGGCTATTGCATATAAATTCAAAGCAAGACAAGCAACGAGTAAACTTCTACAAGTAGAATTTCAAATTGGAAGAACAGGTAGTATCACCCCTGTAGCAAAAATTCAACCCGTGCCAATCGGTGGGGTAATGGTTGCATCCATTTCGTTACACAATGAAGACTTCATACAAGAGAAAGATATACGAATAGGCGACACTCTCCTTGTAGAAAGAGCAGGGGATGTGATCCCATACATCGTCAAATCATTTCCTGAATTAAGGCAAGGTGATGAAATGGAAATCAACTTCCCTTCACATTGTCCGTTTTGTAGTACAGCACTCATCAAACAACAAGAAGAAGCTGTTTGGAGATGTCCCAATTATCAATGTGCTGCGCAGGTGGTTGAACGCATGATTCATTTTACCAGCAAAGACGCCATGGATATTAGAGGGCTAGGTGATGCCAACATCAGAAAATTTCATGAATTGGGTTGGTTAAAAGACATACCATCCATGTATGAACTTCCTTATGATAAGATGATGCAAATGGAAGGTTTTGGTGCACGTTCTGTCGAAAATTTAAAAGAGGCTATTGAAAAATCAAAATCACAACCTTTATACCGATTAATCAACGCACTAGGAATTCGCTATGTGGGTGAAACTACTGCTAAAGCACTAGCACAACAAGTGAATCACTTGCTCGACCTTCAAAAAATGAATAGAGAAGAACTCCAAAAAATTGATGACGTTGGAGTAAAGGTGGCAGAAAGTATTTATCAATTTTTCAGCACGACAGAAAATAGTGAAATGTTGAATAAGTTAGAAGCATTGGGACTTCAACTTCATAGCATAAAAAAACAAACTGCAGCGGGGACATTAAATGGGAAGAGCTTTTTATTTACGGGAAGCTTACTTAAAATGAAACGAGCTGAAGCAGAAGAATTAGTGGAAGCGAATGGAGGTAAAATATTATCTGGAGTGAGTAGCAAACTTGATTACCTTATTGTGGGTGAAGACGCGGGCTCGAAGTTAGAAAAAGCAAAAAAAATTGCATCGATTCAGATTCTTTCTGAGGATGACTTTATTCAATTAATCAAATAGAGCTAAAGAATTCTTTACACCACCTTTTGCTTTATTCGGTGGTGTAAAGAATTGATATAGTAAGTTAATCGATTAGATTAATCCTTTCCCCATCAAGTATTCAGCAATCTGCACGGCATTAGTTGCGGCACCTTTCCTTAGATTATCGCTCACTACCCACATGTTTAAGGTTTTAGGCTGTGTTTCATCACGACGAAGCCTACCTACAAACACTTCATCCCTTTCATGCGCATCTTTTGGCATTGGATATTGCTGAGTAGCAGGATCATCAACCAATACAACACCTGGTGAAGATGATAAAATACTCCTCACCTCATCCAAAGTAAATTCATTCTCAAATTCTATGTTAACACTTTCACTGTGACCACCCATAACAGGTATCCTCACCGTTGTTGCAGTAACACGAATAGAATCATCTCGCATGATTTTCTTGGTTTCATTAACCATCTTCATTTCCTCTTTAGTATATCCATTTTCTAAGAACACATCAATCTGAGGAATCACATTAAGGTCGATAGGATATTTATATGCCATCTCACCTTCAATACCCTTCCGCTCATTCATCAATTGATTTACAGCCTTCACTCCGGTACCTGTAACACTTTGGTAAGTGGAAACAACAAGACGTTTACACCCGTATTTTTTATGCAATGGATTAAGTGCCACTACCATTTGAATTGTAGAGCAATTTGGGTTGGCTATAATCTTATCATCGGCGGTTAGTTCATCAGCATTAATTTCTGGCACTACTAATTTTTTAGTAGGGTCCATCCTCCATGCTGAGGAGTTATCAATAACGGTAATTCCCGCTTTGGCAAATTCTGGAGCCCATTGCTTTGAAGTGTCGCCACCGGCTGAAAATAAAGCAACTGCAGGCCTCATTGCAATTGCATCTACCATACTAACTATCTTATATTGCTTCCCCTTAAAAGATACTTCCTTACCTACAGACTTCTCAGAGGCAACAGGGATAAGCTCTGTAACTGGAAAATTTCTTTCCGCGAGAACCTGTAACATTTTGGTGCCTACCAAACCGGTTGCACCTACAACAGCAACTTTCATATTTCATTTTTTTACCCTTACGGGTTTTGTTAAAAAAAAGCCTCCCAAAACTGGAAGGCTAGTACATATTTGATACACAAATTGAATTAACCTTCCTTGTGGAAATGTTTTATATCCTTCTTTGTGTGTTTTATTTTGTTCCTCATTGAGGAAGCAAAGCTAATGCTGAAAGAATTTTCTGCCAAAAAAAAGTTGAAACACCTTTTTGAGGGATTCAAATCAAAATAGTTTTGACTCATGAAGAAACTCCTCCTTCTCTTTAATGCCCTTTTTATACACTACATCGTATTTGCACAAGTTGACCGATATAATGTGGTAATCAATGAGATTCTGGCTGATCCTTCCCCTGTGGTTGGACTTCCCAACACTGAATTTGTTGAGCTTAAAAACATTTCATCTCGTCCCATTAATTTACTCAAATGGAAACTAGATAATGGATCAACCAAAGCAAGCATAGCTATTGATTACATATTAGCCCCCGATAGCTTAGTTGTACTCTGCTCCAAGACAAAAGCTATTTTTTTCAATTCGAACATAAAAACAATAGGACTTAGCTCCTTCCCTTCATTAGTTAATGATGGTGATATCATTACTATCCGCGATGAACATGGCAATGCCATTCAT
>CANKGM010000247.1 GCA_947481355.1 Chitinophagaceae bacterium | reverse complement strand
TGGACGTCAGCAAATGATAAAACAGCCCAAAACAAACCAGCTACTTGAGTTAAAATACACAGATGCAATCCCTATTAAAGGAAACATCCAAGTGCTAAAACAAACGGCATTTTTAAGCCAGGTTGATTCACTTTTGCAAATCAATTACCTTCACCAGGAAGATGACTATGTTGATTTTAAAGCACAACCAATTTTGGCGCACACCTGTTCACACGAAGGTCCGGGCCTTGCTTCCGGAGATGTGAATAATGATGGGTTGGATGATTTTTTTATCGGTGCCGCATCTGGGTACAATGGCTCCTTTTTTATACAGCAATCAAGTGGAAAATTTATAGAGAAGCCATTGCCTTCATCAGTTCATGCTGATGACATGGGCGCTTTACTCTTTGACGCAGATAATGACAAAGATCTTGATCTCTATGTGGTGAGTGGGGGAACGACTGCCGAGAAAAAAGGTAATTCAATCTATCAGGATAGACTCTACCTAAACGATGGAAAAGGCAGTTTTACCCTGTTACAAAATGTACTTCCTAGCATGGCCAACAGCGGTGCCAGCATTACTGCGGCTGACTTCGATAAAGATGATGATTTGGACTTACTTGTATGCGGAAGAGTAAGCCCCGGTGAATATCCATTACCAGCCAAAACGTATCTACTACGAAATGATGGCGCAACAGGTAATCCTAAGTTTACAGATATCAGTAATCAGTTGCCTGAGCAGGGCCAGATGGGGATGGTGTCTACGGCATTGTGGACTGATTACAACAATGATGGCTGGAGTGATATTATGCTGGTAGGAGAATTTATGCCCATAACTTTTATTCAAAACGATAAAGGCAAATTAAATACTGCCGCAACCATTACCTTAGAAAACTCTAAAGGTTGGTGGAACAGTTTGGTGTCTGGCGATTTTGATAATGATGGTGATATTGATTATATAGCAGGAAACCAGGGATTGAATAACTGGCTTAAAGCATCAGCTGCAGAGCCTGTATGCGTTTATGCAAAAGACTATGATAAAAACGGACGAATAGATCCTATACTTTGCCACTATTTTGACGGCACTGAATACATCGTGCATGCTAGAGATGATATTAACCTGCAGATGACCGCTATGAAAGCACGTTTTAAAGACTATGCGAGCTATGCTGAAGTCAAGTTTAAGAATGCATTTTTAAATGAAGAAATAAAGGATGCTTACCAGCTAAAATGCGAAACGTTTAGTAGTGCCTATATCGAAAACAAGGGCAACGGAAAATTCGAGGTGAAATCATTACCTGTTGGTGCGCAATTATCACCCATTTATGGTATGTATTGCAGCGATATTAACCAAGATGGAAACATGGATGTAGTATGTGTTGGAAACTCTTTTTCACCCGACGTACAGACAGGAAGAAATGATGCACAGGGCATGTTAATCCTTGAAGGAAATGGCAAGGGTGATTTTACAGTAAACCGCAACGAGTACAATTCGGCTAGCGATAACAAAGCAATAAGTTGCTTAGAAACTGCTGATGGATACCCTATGTTTTTGGTAAGCAGCAATAGTGGCAGATTGAAAGCGTATAAAGCAAAACAAAAAACGGAGCACATTTCCATTACTGACACCGATGCTTATGCACTCATTTCATACAAGAATGGAAAGTCATCAAAGGTTGAATTTCAGTATGGCAATTCTTATCTATCTCAAAGCAGCAGAAAATTCTTTGTATCAAAGCAAGTTAAAGCCATGACTATTTACTCATTTAACGGAACTAAACGGAAGCTGGAATTTTAATGATCGAAAAAAAAATCATACTTCTTATACTGGTTACTGCTTGTTGTATTTCCTGTACAACTAAAAAAACATTGTTTGAGCAGCTTCCATCATCACAAACGGGAATTGATTTTATAAACGAGGTAGAAGAGAACGATACTGTTAACGTGTTGGATTATATGAATATATACACAGGCGCAGGAGTTGCAGCAGGTGATATTAATAATGATGGATTAACTGATTTATATTTCAGTGGGAATCAAACAAGCGGAAAGCTATATTTGAACAAGGGTAATTTAACCTTTGAGGACATTACTGAAAAAGCCGGCTTACAAACCAATCGCTGGTGTACAGGAGTAAGCTTCGTCGATATCAACCAGGATGGTTTTTTGGATATCTATGTAAACGTTGCCGGTAGTCCAAAATTTGGTAGCACTGCAAATTTGCTTTACATCAATAACAGAAATGAAACTTTTAGCGAATCAGCGGGGAAGTATGGAATTGCTGATACAAGATTAACGATGAATGCTTCCTTTTTTGACTACGACAAAGATGGTGACCTTGATCTTTTTTTAATAACAAATCCGGCCGATGAAAGGACAAGTTCTGTAAACGTAATAACCGAAACAGATACGTCCAAAAATGCATCGGGTGTAGATATTCTATACAGGAACAACGGCAATGAAACATTCACAGATGTGTCGACCGAAGCTGGTATTACAAAAGGCGGCTATAGCCTTGGTGCAGCCATCAGTGATTTAAATAATGATGGCTACCCCGACATATATATCACCAACGATTTTCTTTCCAGCGATATTCTATACATCAATAATGGCAATGGTACATTTACAGATAAAATTAAAGCATGTTTAAAGCACAGCAGCTTTGCATCCATGGGCTGCGATGTAGCCGATTTTAATAATGATGGTCTGCCTGATATCTTCACACTCGATATGTTGCCTGAAGACAATTTTCGTAAAAAGATGATTATTCCCGCTGCAAGCTATGACAAGTTTCAACTCTTGCTGCGGAATGGCTATGAGCCTCAATACACCCGTAATAACCTTCAGCTTAACAACGGCGATGGAACATTTAGCGACATTGCTTTTTTGGCTGGCGTAAGTAGTACAGACTGGAGTTGGGCAACCCTATTTGCAGACTACGATAATGATGGTGACAAAGATTTATTGGTTACCAATGGATTTTATCGAGACCTGGGCAATCTTGATTATGTTAATTATCAGTCGCGGCTAAATAGCCCAATGGGTAACCAAGCCGCCAAACGCAATCAAAAACTAAAAGCTATAAAGGATCTAGCCAAAATCCCGCTCCAGGATTATCTATTTGAAAATAACAACGACCTCACTTTTACAAAACGCTCTGAAGAATGGGGTATTGGGAAGCCCGGTTTTTCAAACGGAGCTTGTTATGCCGATTTAGATAATGATGGGGATGCTGAAATTATCATCAATGAGTTTAATGGGAAGGCAAAAGTATATCGCAACAATGCAGAGAAAGTAAGAAAGAATAATTACCTCGATATAACGCTACAAGGCCTGTCTCCAAACCTACAGGCAATTGGGGCGAAGGTATATATATACACTGGGTCTATCATGCAAATGCAGGAGATTAACCCTTACCGGGGTTTCGAGTCATCTGTGGATCTTATGCTTCATTTTGGAATCAATCAATATAAAACTGTTGATAGTATAAAAGTTATATGGCCAAACGGATCGGGTGAAGTTAGAAAGAACATTAGTGCCAATCAGCGCCTAGCCATACGTTATGGGAAAGAAAATGATTACTCAAGCAGGAAGCTTGCTTCACAATTTGTCAATTTCAACTCGACAGGCATGTTTAGGGACATGACAGGTACGCATGGTATTAATTACAACCACTTTGAAAATGAATTTGTCGATTTCAAAATACAACCTTTGTTGCCGCATATGCATTCCCGCCTTGGGCC
>CANKGM010000246.1 GCA_947481355.1 Chitinophagaceae bacterium | reverse complement strand
GTCACTTCCATCTGGTTTAAATCTATAAAATGCTTGCCAGAAGCGTAGTGAATCTGCATTCCCAAATTTTCCTTCAAAGCCAGAGTAGCCAACACATCCCCATATCCAGTTGTCAAATCCATAGTGTAGGTTCGAAGGACCTGCATGCGTATCTTCTGTTCCAAAGCCACTAAATAAAATTTTTCGAAGATCTGCTTTGCCATCTCCGTCAGTATCTTTTAAAAATAGCATATGTGGTGCTTGAGATACAATAAGACCTCCATTGGCAAATACCATACCCGTTGGTATACTCAATCCATCTGCAAATTTTGTGAACTTATCTGCTTTGCCATCATTGTCTGTGTCTTCACATCGTAAGACATAATCGCTTCCACCATTTTCTTTTCGTTCATTAGGATAATCTTTTGTAATCAATACATAAAGACGTCCTTGTTCATCCCAACTTAATGCAATAGGGTGCATTACATTCGGTTCTGAAGCGAACATTTCTAATTTAAAATCAACTGGTATTTGTATGTGCTTAATGGATTCACTAGGAGTTAGTGGTAATTGTTGATATTGTACGCCAGGTCTTTGTTCGTAGTTTGGAAGTTTTGCAGCTCTGTATTCAAATGGTTTTGGATTTCTTGCATTAAATGATGCGAGGGCATTATCATTCACACTCCAAAGAATGGCATTATAAATGAGTTGTTGAAAACCTTCTTGACTCCAGGTCCTTTCGTCATGACCATAGGCAGTATAGAAAATTTTTCCTTTACCATAGGTTCTTGTCCAGGTATAGGGTTCTGTCTTCTCGCCAGGTTTATCCTTGCTTTGATCTGCTTTAATTTCCCTTACAGCTAATACATTATTATCAGGTTGAAGCTGGCTGTGTAAGTATGTTTCATCGTATGCAGTAAATGATTTTAGATTCTGCATGATGGGATGATTCGATTGAACAGTTTCCGTTTTTATTGAATCCATTCTATGTCGCCAAAATTGTCCACCAACTAGCTTTATGTATTCAGGTGAATTTCTAAAGCAGTAGGAAGCACAATGGATAGGCAAAAAGCCTTTACCTGAAGCAACAAAATCCAATAATGATTTTTCTGCTGCAGGTGGAAGTGAGTCCCAATTTGCAAAAATCATTAGGGCATCGTATTTGTTTAATGTGGTTGGATTCAAATCATCCAAATCATTAGTATACGTGAAGTTGATTCCTTTTGGTCCAAGTGCGGCCATAAGTGTTGGAAGTCTTTCTATAGGTACATGATGACCATCATCACCTAAGAATAATACTTCTAATCTTTTTCCTTCTTGTGCAAAAAGGGTTGCAGTAGTAAACAGTAAAAAAGCAAGCAGTAATTTTTTCATATAATGTATTTTCTAAATCGTAAAATAATCAGGTAAGTTCATAATTTTTCCACCTTGCATAGCTGATTCATGTGCTAAGATTCCAACTGAAGTCCAGTTGGCAGATTGTGCTGCATTTGGGAAAGGGTCCCTATCTTCAATGAGTGCCATAACAAACTCATGTGCTAGATGAGGATGTGATCCTCCATGTCCTGCTCCCTGAGTAAAGCTTAAGTGTGTATTCTCGGCAACATCATACACTCCTTTTGTAGTGAAGTCTCTGATTTCTTCAGGAAGTAGATGTGCATAATCTGGCACTTTTACTTTTGTTGGAATTTCATGTTCTGGTAATTTAGCGGTGTGCAGAACATGTTCTTCATCTTCTATTAATGACCATTCGAATGATTTTTTTGAGCCATATACTTCAAAGCTTTCTCTATATTGACGAGCAACATCAAAAAGTGATCTATATACATACGCACTGAGGTCACTGTTTTTGAATTTGATGTGTGCAGATTCAACTGCGAAAGGTGAGTTATGAATTTTTGCTAATTCTTCTCGAATGGTTCCTGATCCAAAGCAAGAAACATATTCTGCTTCAAGCTTTAATAGTCCTGCTACTGGTCCAACACAATGTGTTGCATAATGCATTGGAGGTAGACCAGGCCAGTAGTCAGGCCATCCATCCATATCTTGTTGATGAGATGCTTTTAAGAATTGTACTTTACCTAATTCGCCTTTTTCGTGAAGTTCTTTTACGAATAGAAACTCTCTAGCATATACTACAGTTTCCATCATCATATATTTCTTTCCAGTTTCTTTACATGCTTTGACGATTTTCATACAATCTTCAACGCTTGTAGCCATAGGGACTGTACAGGCTACATGTTTGCCGGCGTATAACGCTTTTAATGATTGTTCAGCATGATTGGGAATCGGGGAGTTGATGTGAACAGCATCAATGTTTGGATCTTTTAAAAGTTCATCATAATCAGCATATCGTTTTTCAATGCCAAATGCATCTCCAATAGCATTTAGTTTTTCTACATTGCGTTGACAAATGGCATACATATTAGTATGTGGATGTCTTTGATAAATTGGAATAAACTCCGAGCCAAATCCAAGCCCAACAATGGCGATGTTAATTTTCATGTTGTATACTTTTTAAATAGTTAATACTGTCTTGTACTAGTTGCAATTCAGAGTCGAACATTTTGCGCCAAATATTCGCAGCGCTTAGTTTACTACTGAAAGCTTCTACGCTGACCATACCAGTGTAGTTTATGTTATGTAATGCTTTTAGTATGGATGGGAAATCAATATGTCCTTGTCCTAATGTAGCTCTATCGTTTTCAGATAGTTGTATATGAACAAGTTTATCGCCTAATTTTTCAATTGCCTTTGGCAAACTTTTTTCTTCTATGTTGGCATGGAAGGTATCAAACATAATTTTGCACGCTGGGTGATTGATTTCGTTTACTAAATCAATCAATTCATCAAGACAAGAAACAAGGTAGCTTTCAAATCTATTTAAATATTCAAGTCCTAGAGTAATATCAAGTGTTTGAGCATATTCTGCCAATTCTCGTAAATTTTCTACTGCCCATTTTTTTTCTTCTGTCGTAACTTGGGTTCTTGTGAATGAACCCAGGGCGGAATGAAATGGCCCAGTCATAAGAGTTGCCCCTAGTACCTTGGCACAGTCTAATGCTTTTTTATTTCTTTCTAATGTAGATTTTCTAATTAACGGATCTGAACTGATTTGATTATGTTCTGGTCCATTGATGGTGACAGCGATTCTTTCCAATCCAAGTTCATCTAACTTTATTCTCCAAGATTTCCAACTATCTGGATTGGTGTTAAAGATTGGAATTTCTACTCCATCGTATCCTGCTGATTTAATGTCCTCTAGTACCGAGAAAAGTGATTCATCAATTTCAGTTCCCCATAGCAAGAGGTTCATTCCGATTTTATACTTCATACCATTCTAAAGATAAGGCCTCTTTATATAAAAAGTGGAATATTAATTTCAGTTAAAGATAGAAAATTGTGCTGTTATGGTTTGGTTAGGACGAAATAATTCGACCATCTTCCATTCGAATGATTCGATCCGTTTTTTCAGCAAAACTCGGGTCGTGGGTAACGATTAACAGAGTTTGCTTGAAGGCTGCAGATAATTCTTTAAAAATAGCCAAAACAAGGTCCCCGTTTTTTTTATCTAGGTTTCCGGTGGGCTCATCTCCCATTACAATCATGGGGTCGTTGATTAATGCTCTGGCAATGGCTACACGTTGTTTCTCGCCGCCTGATATACGAAATGACTTTTTGAGGGCTAGTTTATCAATATCTAGAATTTTTAATTTTTCCATTGCCCTATGCTCCACTTCCTC
>CANKGM010000245.1 GCA_947481355.1 Chitinophagaceae bacterium | reverse complement strand
TTCTGCTGGAAAATCTGGATTCCCTGCTGTTTCAACTTTACGGATTTCATCTTCCCACCAAACATCTCTGCCTTTAATCATGCTTACTGCAGATCTAGTATGAGTGTAAACGATAACTCGTTTAACAAAAGGGCAGTTGATTAGTGCATCATCAATAACATTTTTGAGTGCAATATCTTTTGCCCCTCTAAATGCTCCATCACAGGTGATGATAAACTCTGATTTTGCATCCTGTAGTCTGTCTGAAATACTTTGTGCACTGAATCCACCGAAAATCACTGAGTGTATGGCACCAACTCTGGCACAGGCCAGAACTGCTATAGCAAGCTCAGGAATCATTCCCATGTAAAGGCAAACGCGATCGCCTTTTTTAACACCATTATTCTTTAATACGTGCGCAAATTGATTAACCTTAAGATGCAATTGTGCATAGGTTAACATTCTGTGGTGATCATTTGGATCATTAGGTTCCCAAATGATGGCAGGTTGATTTGCTTTTTCTTTCAAATGCCTGTCGATGCAATTCTCTGTTATATTTAGTTGTGCTCCGTTAAACCATTTTACAGATGGTTCTTTGAAGTTCCACTCCAAAACTGATTCCCACGGCTTCTTCCACTGAAAGTGTTGTCCAATATTCCCCCAAAATTGTTCTGGGTTTTCAATGCTTTCTTTCCAGTCTTCATGGTATTGCTCCAATGATTTGATTTGATATGGGTAGCTCATGTCTGTTTTTTTATCCGATTTCGGTCGGTAAGTTAAAAAAAATCAATTTCTTAAGGATATATTTTTATCTTGATACCCTATTTCTTTGCTTTTAAAACCAAGATATTCATATGCAATCTATTTCTGAGAAAAAACAGATCCGTAAAGTGATCTTTGCTTCATCTGTAGGTACACTTATTGAATGGTATGATTTCTACATTTTTGGAAGTCTTGCACCTATAATTGCTTCGCAGTTCTTTCCTAAAACTAATCCAACTGCAGCATTGCTTTCAACCTTAGCTACTTTTGCTGCTGGCTTTATTGTTAGGCCATTTGGCGCATTGGTTTTTGGTCGCCTTGGTGATAAGGTGGGCAGAAAGTATACCTTTCTTTTAACCCTCATATTAATGGGAGGATCAACATTTGCTATAGGATTGATCCCTGGCTATGAAAAAATTGGATTTTTAGCACCGATGCTCGTTTTGTTGCTGAGGTTAATTCAAGGTCTTGCGTTAGGGGGTGAGTATGGTGGTGCTGCGACTTACGTGGCTGAGCATGCGCCAACTAATAGGCGCGGTTATTTTACCAGTTGGATTCAAACTACGGCAACATTAGGCCTTTTATTATCCTTAGGCATTATACTTATTACACGAAAAAGTTTAGCTACTGATCCTGCAGATTCAATTCGCGTATTTGAAGATTGGGGTTGGCGTATTCCTTTTTGGTTTTCAGTGATTTTGGTGGGTATGAGTATTTATATACGCCTGAAAATGCATGAATCTCCTATGTTTAGTAAGTTGAAAGCAGAAGGTAAGATTTCTGTAAATCCAATTAAGGAAAGCTTGATGCATAAATCCAACTTGAAAATGGTTTTATTGGCGCTCTTTGGTGCCACCATGGGGCAAGGTGTTGTTTGGTATACAGGGCAGTTTTATGCACAAACCTTCATGGAAAATACCATTAAGATTGATTTTGAACAAACGAGAACTATTTTGATTTGTGCTATTGTTGCAGCAACGCCGTTGTTTATATTCTTTGGTAATTTGAGTGATAAAATTGGCCGGAAGTGGATTATTATGGCAGGGTTATTATCAGCGGTTATTTTGTATAGACCTATTTATCATCAGATGATTAGTGTGGCATCTGTCACAGACAGCCAAGTGGATAATTCAAAAACCCATATTGATAGGGTATTGAAGCCAAATACAGGTAAAGGGTATAGCTTACAAAATACGACGACCTATACTGTTTATGAAAATGGAATCACGGAGAAGAAAATCCATGTTGATACTTTGTATTCGGGTGAAATTGAAAAGCCACAATTAGTAGATAAGGTATCTAAGCAGTTGCCTGAGAACAGGTATTGGATGATGGTGGCCTTGATATTTTTGCAAATCTTGTTTGTAACCATGTCTTATGGTCCGATTGCTGCATTCTTGGTGGAATTATTCCCAACTAAAATAAGGTATACATCAATGAGTTTACCTTATCACCTTGGAAACGGCGTATTTGGTGGACTTACACCTTTTATCGCTGTATTATTGGGTACTATGTATTCTGGAGATTTATTGGTAGGACTTTGGTATCCTATTATCATTGCAGGCTTTTGTTTGCTTATCGGCAGTTTGTATCTGTCAAATAAAATTGATAACAACGTAAACGATTAAAATAAGAATCATGAATTCAATAAAAAAATTCTTTGGAATCATTTGGATGATTTTAGGAGCTGGAACATATGGGATGTTGGTTAAAACTGCCATTACACAGATCTCTTTAAAACCTACAACCGACACCATAGTACAATGGAGTATCTTCGTCATCATTTTTTTACCAATCACTATAGGGTTTTTAATTTTTGGTTGGCTTGCATTTAAAGGTGCTTATGATCATTTGCCTTCTTCTAGTGATGAAATAGTTTGATGAAAGAAAATAATTATGTCTATTAAAGTAGATCAAGTTGTAAAGCTATATGGCACCCAAACTGCTGTAAATAAAATTAGTTTTGAAGTAAAGTCTGGGGAGATTGTTGGATTTCTTGGTCCAAATGGAGCAGGGAAGTCTACCACAATGAAAATGATAACAGGGTATATCGCTCCGGATGCCGGTGAAATTCGGGTTTGTGGAATATTGGTTGAAGGTGAGGCAATAGCAACAAAGCAAAAAATCGGATACCTCCCAGAGTCAAATCCCCTGTACCTTGAAATGTACGTTAGAGAGTACCTTGATTTAATGGCGGGATTACACCAAATCAAAAATCGTCAAGAGCGGATTGAAGAGGTTATTAAGTTAACCGGGCTCAGTGCTGAAGCACATAAGGAGATAGGACAGCTCTCAAAAGGATATAAGCAACGCGTTGGTCTTGCTGCAGCATTATTACATGACCCTGAGGTCCTTATTTTAGATGAGCCAACGACGGGATTAGACCCTAATCAAATTATTGAAATCAGGGAGGTAATCAGAAAACTAGGGAAATACAAAACGATTTTATTCTCAACCCATATCCTCCAAGAAGTAGAAGCATTATGTGATCGGGTAATCGTAATTAATAAAGGGACAATCGTAGCAGATGATAAGCTAGAAAATTTGCTGGGTACGAAGGAAATTTCCCGAATACGACTGCAATTAAAGGAAACGGCCGACCTTAAATCGCTTGAAAAAATCCCTGGGGTTTTGGTGTTAGAGCAAATTGATGCTCAAAATTGGATTCTTGATACCCATGATGCAGAAAAGTTGAGTAAAGAACTTATCAGTTTCACTTTGCAACATAGTCTGAATATCGTTTCTTTGCAAACGCAAACCCGACGGCTTGAGGATATTTTCCGCGAACTTACCGGTAATGCTCATTGATGGGTTAGCTATCAATTATTATCATAACCAATTTTAAACATTCTTTTTATGAGTTTTATTGCAAACATTCATGCCAGACAAATTCTAGATAGTCGTGGTAATCCAACAGTAGAAGTTGATGTAATAACAGAAAGTGGCTTTTTAGGCCGTGCAGCCGTTCCATCAGGTGCCTCA
>CANKGM010000244.1 GCA_947481355.1 Chitinophagaceae bacterium | reverse complement strand
GACGTTCAAAGAGTACATATAAAAGTGATTATTCATTTGTTGCCACTAAAATGCAAACTGCAGTTAAAGATGTTCCACAAGCAATTTCAACTATCACAGAAGAGCTTTTTAAAGATCGAATGCGTTTACACTTGAATGAGGCAATTGCTGATGCATCAGGTATTAATCTATATTCAGGTAATGATGAATATACCATTCGGGGGTTTAAAGCCGAAAATGCACACCTCATTAATGGAATGAGAACATTCAATTCAACATTGATTAGTCCTTTGTTGGTTAATATTGACCGAATTGAAGTAATCAAAGGACCAACATCGGTTCTATATGGAAATGCTGATCCTGGAGGAAATATTAATTTAGTGACAAAGAAGCCTCTTCTATCTCCCATGACTAGGGTGGATCTTTGGGCTGGAAGCTTTCGAACCTATCGTGTTCAAGCAGATATGACTGGTCCACTATCTTCTAACGGGAAATGGTTATACCGGGCAAATACTGGATTCGAAGATGCAGGGTCATTTCGTAATGGTCTTTTTAAGAAAATCGCTGCACTTGCACCTTCCTTTACATTCATTCCAAATGATCGGTGGCAGGTTAATGCAGATTTCTCATTTCAGCATGCCAGATCAGTGGTTGATAGAGGACAACCAGGTTTGTTGAACAATAAGGAATTATCGAATACACCAGTTGGCTTATCTGTTATACAACCTGGAGATCATCTCAATGAAACGAATGGGTCGGGAATTATTTCTGCTACCCATAAAGTGAACAATCATTTTTCATTTAATAGCTCTGCATTAGTTCATGTAACAAGTCAGGATATTTCAGAACATGGAATTAATAGTTACTTATCTGATGATTCTGTTTCACTTTATTATATGAAACGAAATTATAACGCATTTGTGGTTTCCTTGAATAATTATGCATCCTTGAAATTTAATGTAGGCAAAACAACACATGAAATGCTCGCTGGTTATGATTTCACAGGGAGTATTGTGGATATTAATCGGTTTAATGGTGAACTGCCTGCTGTTTTTGGTGAAGCAACTGGAGTTGTTGGGACGTTTAGCTTGCGTCGCCCCACTTACCCTAATCGTCTAAATAATTTATATAAACAAAGCATCTATAAAAACAATGACCCTGTGTCCGAAGAATATAGCACACATGGTCTTTATGTTCAAGAGCAAGCTAATCTTGGGCAATTCCAATTTCTCCTCTCTATGCGCTATACTTTGTATGCTGGGGATGAAGAGGATTCTGCAAGTGCAGAACCGGAGAACGTTTTTTTACCTCGATTAGGAATTGTTTACAAGGTTAATCAGGATGTAAATCTTTATGCAACATATAATAAAGGGTTTGATCCTTTTGAGCGTAGTTTTTTTCTTCAACTTTTCAAAGATCCATTTAAGCCTTTATATAGTGAATTATTCGAAGCAGGGATTAAAGCAGATTTGTTAGATAAAAAAATTACTGCCTCACTCGCATTATATCGTCTTCGTGTAAAAAATATTGCTGTGAATGCAAATGATCCCATTAATCCTGATTTGTATTTTCAACGAGGAATGGATCAGTCGAATGGAATGGAGACAGAATTTAAAGGCAATATTTCAACTAATCTTAGTGTAGCAGTTTCATATGCATGGAATGTGTCGAGGATTAAAAAGAGTACTAATGTTAATGAATTGAATAGGATTAAAGAAAATGCGCCTATATTTTCTGGCTCAAGTTGGTTGAAATATACCATTGGAACAGGTAAATTAAAAGGAGTTAATTTCTCAGTTGGTCACAGTCATCAGTCATGTCGGAATACATTAACTGATGGACTTATTTTACCTGCTTTTGTTGTTGCACAGGCTGGTTTAGGGTATACATATAAGAAGATTAAAATTGGTTTAAACCTTGATAATATTTTTAATGCCAAGTATTGGATTGGGGGGTATAATTATGCATCAAAGTGGCCTGGTATGCCTCGAAATGTGATGTGTACAGTTGGATATAAATTCTAGTGACCTTTTTATGAGACTTCAGTTTATGTCTAATTTCTATCTAATTCGTGGATAAAAAAGAGTTGGATTAAATCTGAAACCCCTTAACTTTAAAGTGGATGAAAGGTGTATTCAAATTTTAATGAACTGTCATCTTTTAAAATCACTTTAACCAAAATATTTCTCTATGTCTAGTGTCCTTACCAAACAGTCGGAAAGACTTTATTCCTTAGATGCTTTGCGTGGATTTGATATGTTTTGGATAATGGGTGCAGAAGACATTTTCCATAATTTAAATAAGGCCACTGGTTCTCCTGTTTTTGGTGCCATTGCAGAGGAACTAACACATCCTGCTTGGAATGGATTTCATTTTTATGATTTGATTTTTCCATTGTTTCTTTTTATGTCTGGTGTGGCAACACCTTTTTCAGTTGGTCGTGATCGAGAAAAAGGTAAAACACCAAATCAACTTTTGGGGCGTGTTATAAAACGAGGCTTACTCCTTGTCTTGATTGGCGTACTTTATAACAATGGCTTAGAAATACAACCGCTTTCTGAAATTCGATTTGGAAGTGTTTTAGGTAGAATTGGTCTTGCCTGGATGTTTGCAAACATAATTTATTTATATACAAAGGAACGTACTCAAATGATTTGCTTTGCCGCTATCTTAATTGGGTATTGGTTATTATTAGCATTCAATTCAGCACCAGGTTTTCCCATGGGAGATTTAACGATGCAAGGAAATTTTGCGTCATATATAGATAGATCAGTTTTGCCTGGGAGACTGTATTTAGGAATACACGATCCGGAAGGATTGATTTCTACGATTCCTGCAATTGCGTCTGGTTTGCTAGGGATACTCGCAGGTAATTTCTTAAAGAATGGAACTATGACGCCAGAAAGAAAGTCGCTTGCCATGGCCATTTTAGGAGTGTTGTTCGTTGGATTGGCGCATGTATGGGATATTGTATTTCCAATCAATAAAAATCTTTGGACAAGCTCTTTCGCAATGAATGTTGGCGGGTATAGTCTTATCCTGCTTTCTTTATTTTACTACATCATTGATGTTTTGGGATATAAGAAGTGGGCATTTTTCTTCAAAGTAATTGGAAGTAACTCTATATTCATTTATGTATCTGGAAGGTTCATAGAATGGGATTTTGCTACAAATGGGTTCTTTAAATGGCTCGGACAATTGGCAGGGGATCCGTATAATGCAGTTCTCTTGGCTATTGCGTATGTTTTAGTCAAATGGTCTGTATTATACATGATGCATGAGAAAAAAATATTCCTTCGTGTCTAAGTAATCCATGTCCTCATTAATTTAATTGCATTAAATGATTTAGTATGGAAAAAAATGCACCTATCACTAATCACAAGTTTGAAGAGCTTAATAGACGTCATTTTTTACATCTCACTGGATTAGGGTTTGCTGGACTTATTCTACCTAATGGTATGATTTCCTGTAACTCATTTGTGAAAGATCATTCTGCAAAATTGTCCATGCAGCTTTATACGGTTAGAAATGAATTAGGAAAGGATATTCCCGGCACATTGAAGCGTATTAAAGAAATTGGTTTTAATTACGTTGAAACGGCTTTCTGGCCTGAAGGTGTAACTTTATCAGATGCTGCTAAACATATTCAAGACGCAGGCTTGTCTGTTTCATCTTCTCATATTGAAATTCCTATTGGTGAATCAAAAAAGGTGATGCTAGATACCGCAAAAGCGTTTAAGAATGAGAACATGATTTGGCATGGATGGCCTG
>CANKGM010000243.1 GCA_947481355.1 Chitinophagaceae bacterium | reverse complement strand
TGGAAATCATTTCTATATATACAATTGTTAGCTATTGGGGTGATGGGAATCAATAAATACCTTGGTGCTAATTATATGTTTTTATCAGAAGCTCCTATGGTACCTAATCCACTACTGAAATTCCCGTGGCCCTGGTATATCATCACATTTGAACTATTTGCTCTATTTAGTTTTTGGGTGTTATTTATCCTTTTTAAATATGGAACTAGATCGATTAAGCCGATTTATTTAAGGATAAAAGAGGCAAATGCTACTCATAATATATAGAAGCTATATTTTTTTCTATGAGATTCTTGGGTAATAACCATGCTAGCATTACACCTATTTTATTAAGTGTACCAGTTATAATTTCGGTCTCCCCTCTTAACATTCCATCAACCGCTATTTTAGCAACTTGCTGAGGACTCATATTCATAGCCTTAGCCATTCGAATTGCCTTTTTGCTAGTTACTCTAGCTCTATCAGGGAAAGCAGTATCGGTTGCGCCAGGACTAACTACAGAAACAGATATAGGTGTTTTTTTGAGCTCATGACTCAACCCTCTGCTGAAACTTAATATAAATGACTTAGAGGCCGCATAGATGTTCAAGCCTGGAATTGCCTGATATGATGCGCAACTTCCAACATTCATAATGTATCCCTTTTTTTGAGTACTTAACATAGGTAATAATGCATAAACCAATCTGACAGGTACATTCATGTTTAGATGCATCATGTTTTCGTGTTCTGATAATGAGTATTTATTCATTTGTCCGCTTAATCCATACCCTGCATTATTAATTAACATGTTCACTTCATAGTTTTTCTGACTAAGCCATTGAAGAATTATTTCGATAGATTGTTGTTCCGTCAAATCGATGGCCAAAAAATCTACATGAATCTGGTATTTTTCATTTAGAACCCGAGCATTTTCCTTGAGTGCTACTTCATCACGTGCAATTAGAAGCAGATTAATATTGCGTTTTGCCAATTCAATTGCAATTGACAACCCTATTCCCCTACTAGCGCCTGTTATGAGTGCATATGCCATATAATCGGGTAAATTTGATTCAGTAAGATTTGAAAATTCGTTAAAGAAGTAATGAAAAAAGCTATTTGCAAATATACATCTTTATTAATCCGTAACTTTGCCCCGCAAAAGGATAAAAATTTATGTTAGCAGGATTACAAAATTTGACATTTGAATTTGGTGCGAGGGCAATTGTGGAAGATGCAACTTGGCATATTCATCCAGGAGAAAGAATTGGACTGATTGGCTATAACGGTACAGGAAAGTCAACACTACTTAAGCTGTTCGCTGGAGAATATCTCCCTAATAAAGGCACTGTTGAACGAAGCAGAACCACTACAATAGGATATTTACATCAAGACCTATTGAGTTTTGATACCAATGAAAGTATTCTTCAAGTAGCCATGGGTGCTTTTGAGCGGGTTATGCAGGTGCAGAAAGAAATTGATCAACTTGGGAAAGAACTAGAAGCAGAAGAAAACGAGGAAAAGTTAATTAAGTACACCGATCTTTTGCAAGAAATGGATGTGTTGGATGGCTATGATGTTGAACATAAGACTGAAGATGTATTGCATGGACTTGGGTTCAAACAAGAAGATATTATTAGGCCATACAAGGAATTCAGTGGTGGATGGCGGATGAGGGTTTTACTTGCTAAGATGATCCTCATGAAGCCTGACTTATTGATGCTCGATGAACCTACAAACCACTTGGATCTACCGTCAATTGAATGGTTAGAAAAATACCTGATTCACTATCAAGGTGCAGTCATTATAGTGAGCCATGATAAATATTTTCTCAATAGAATGGTAAATAAGATTGTTGAGTTATACCAACGAAAACTCCACATTTATTCCGGTAATTACTCTTTCTATGAGCAAGAAAAAGAAGTTAGGCTTGAATTACAACAACGTGCTTTTGATAATCAACAAGATTTTATCAGACAACAAGAACGCTTCATAGAACGATTCAAGGCAAAAGCATCAAAAGCAGCACAAGCACAAAGTGTACAAAAAAGATTAGACAAAATTGATCGTGTGGAGGAAGCTTCTATTGAACGCCCAAGCATGAAGATCAATTTTAGCATAGAAAAAGTACCAGGAAAAATTATTTGCACCTTAAAAGAGGTAAATAAACAGTTTGGTCCGATTGAAATTCTCGACATGGCCAGTGCTGAAATTGAACGTGGCGATAAAATAGCCCTAATTGGAGCAAACGGAAAAGGGAAGTCAACCTTACTTAGAATTATTGCTGATCGCGAAACATTCGATGGCGATCGCATCTGGGGTCACAATGTTGCCGAGAGCTTTTATGCACAGCATCAATTGGAACACCTAAAACTCGACAATACACTTATTGAAGAGATGCAAACAGCAGGTAGTAAAAAAACAGACCTTGAATTAAGAACCGTATTGGGTTGTTTTCTTTTCAGTGGTGATGATGCAGACAAACGTATTCGTGTGTTAAGTGGGGGCGAAAAAGCACGAGTTGCACTAGCCAAAACAATCATCAGCAAATCAAATTTTCTGATGTTGGATGAACCTACGAATCACTTGGACATGCATTCAGTAGACTTACTGGCTGATGCATTGGGGAAATATGAAGGAAGTTTAATTCTAGTAAGCCATGATCGTTATTTTATTTCTAAAACCGCCAATAAAATTTGGGAGATTGTTGATGGAAAAATAGTTGAGTTCAAGGGTGGCTATGAAGAGTGGGTTGCCTGGAAAGAACGAATGGAAAAACAAGCCAAACAAGCTGATTCAACTAACAACAATAAAAAATCCGCACAACAACCTGATAAAAAAAAAGTAAGTCCAGCTGAAGAAGCTACTCCTGTTGTACTTAAAAGTGGACCAACTATAGATAAAGAAAGGCAAAAAGAAAAAAAGAAGCTTCAGCGTCAATTCGAGGAACTTGAAACTAACATATCGAGATTAAAACAAGAAAAAAACAAAAGTGAATTAGCGCTTGCCGATCAGGAAATCTATTCTGATAAACTTAAGTTTCAAGAAGCAGAAAAGAAATACAATGCGATAGTTCAAGAGTTATCAACTTCTGAACAAGAGTATGAAAAAATATTTGAGATTATTATGGAAATGGGCGACAACTAAAACAAGCTTACTTTCCTTTATACTTCATCGCCTCGGGTAAAAATGCTTTAATCTTTTCTTTCCGTTTTACATCTGATGGGTGTGTGCTTAAGAATTCTGGCGGTGTTTTGCCATTGCTATTCTTTTCCATTCGATCCCAAAATGCTATTGCTTCATTTGGGTCGTAGCCAGCCATGACTGTCCAAATTAATCCATATTGATCTGCCTCCAGTTCATGTTTTCTAGAAAAAGGCAATGTGAACCCTACTGCTGATCCAACACCATACGCTCTTAAGAACATATCTTGGGTTTCTGCTGGTTTAGTGGACAAGGCAACAGAAAGAGCTACCCCTCCTACTTGTTGTATCATCGATTGACTCATGCGTTGAGTGCCATGTTGTAACAAGGCATGCGAAACTTCATGTCCTAATACTATAGCCAAAGCATTCTCATTTTGAGTGATGGGTAGAATGCCAGTATACACAACAATTTTACCACCAGGCATGCACCACGCATTAACTAATTTATCATTCACCAAATTATATTCCCAGTTATACCCAATTAGTGCTGCACTGTTATTGTTGTTTTTGAAATACCGTTCAATAGCCTTTGTTATTCTTGCTCCTACTTTTTGAACCATAGCAGCATTGGCATCCTTTTGAGGTGA
>CANKGM010000242.1 GCA_947481355.1 Chitinophagaceae bacterium | reverse complement strand
GCAGCATCTTGCAGCCTCAATTCTCCGCATGTATGTGATCTGAACATATAACTATATTTGTTGGATATACTGATTTAAGGGCTACAAAGATAGCTCAAGCAAGGCACTTAATCGACAAGATTACCCTTGTTCTGATGGGTTGATATTCGACTCTTTTGATTTTATGACCTCATCGGTTTGTTGCATAACTTTCTCTTGAAATCCAGGCTTATTCATCAAAAAAAGGTAATAATATCCTAAAATCAAGAGTCCAATAGCAAATGGGATAAGTGAAAATTGCCTTAATCCATATGGGCCAATCAGGTTTTCTTCCAAATGAAAGAATTCACCTGTCATCCAGGTGCAGTTTGCGAGGATCCAAATATCAACTGCTAAATTGTGAAAGAATTCGCTAGTTATTTTTCTAGTTTGATATGTAATAAGTATGGCTACGGTCATTGTTGGAATGATCATAAGCATACCAGGTATTCTGAGGTTAAGGGCCCAACACGCGTCCTTAATAAGCCACAAAACAATATGCATGTTTTCGATTTTTCGAAATTTATACGGAATATAATAAACGGAGTCTTTTTTCATGTTATTGGCCCATATTAGTATTGGTCAAATGTAAAAAAAGCATTTGAAAAGGAGCATCCAGTCAAGTACTATTTTATGGCGGATGCCAATAAAAAAAGACCAACTGGGTTGGTCTTTTTTGTAGTTCTTTACTCGATTTATTTTGAGGCCATTGCCATAGCCATCGTTTTGCCAATGTCCGCTGGACTGTCGACAACTAATATCCCACATTCGCGCATAATCTTCATTTTAGCTTCAGCAGTATCATCTGCGCCACCAACAATAGCTCCGGCATGCCCCATTCTTCTTCCAGGAGGAGCTGTTTGGCCTGCAATGAATCCTACCACAGGTTTAGTGCCATGATCTTTAATCCATCGTGCTGCTTCGGCTTCCATTCCACCACCAATTTCTCCTATCATAACAATCCCTTTTGTCATAGGATCATTCATAAGCAATTCAACGGCATCGCGGGTTGGCGTTCCAATGATTGGATCGCCTCCAATACCAATTGCAGTAGTGATACCCATTCCTGCTTTTACAATTTGATCTGCCGCTTCATACGTTAAAGTGCCTGATTTTGACACAATGCCAATTTCTCCTTGTTTGAAAATGAAACCTGGCATGATACCTACTTTGCATTCACCTGCAGTTATAACACCAGGACAATTAGGTCCAATTAATCTTGTGTTTTTGCCCTGAAGATAGTTTTTAACTTTAACCATGTCTTGAACTGGAATGCCTTCAGTGATGCAGACCACTAAACCAATGCCAGCTTCCGCTGCTTCCATAATGGCATCGCCAGCAAATGCAGGGGGAACAAATATGATGCTCACGTCTGCCCCTGTAGTCTTAACCGCATCTGCTACAGTATTAAAAACGGGTTTGTCAAGATGTGTGCTTCCACCTTTACCAGGTGTAACTCCGCCAACAACTTGTGTGCCGTATTCGATCATTTGGGTAGCATGAAAAGTACCTTCAGTTCCGGTAAATCCCTGAACGATGATTTTTGAAGATGAATTAACAAGGACTGACATAGTGAGATGTATTTTTGTGGTGCAAAGTTAATCAAAAGAGCTAAGTGGGCAATAGGGAAAAGCAAAAATTGTTTTGTTGAGGAGGCATTGGTGGGAAAGTAGTTAATCAGACTAGCTTCTAAGCATCTCATCCATGTCGCGCTTGTCATCAATTTTACCACTTAATTCAAGCATTCTCATATCCTTTGCATCCTTCAAAAATTCAGATGCAAATATGAAACTATTGAGTTTTTCGCTTTTACTAAATATGATTTCCTTGTTTGTGCCTTCCCATTCTTTTTTACCTTGATACATATACATAATCCGATCGCCAATTTCCATAACGCTATTCATGTCATGTGTATTGATGACTGTCGTAATATTAAAGTCTGTAGTAATTTCCTTAATTAATTTATCAATCACCAACGATGTTTGTGGGTCTAACCCTGAGTTTGGCTCATCGCAAAAAAGATATTTAGGGTTTAATACGATTGCACGAGCGATACCAACCCGCTTTTTCATACCGCCACTGATTTCAGCAGGAAATTTTTTATTAGCACCATTGAGATTTACTCTATCCAATACTTCGTCTACTCTTTTTTGTTTTTCAGCTTTGGTTGCATTGCTGAACATGTCCAATGGGAAAAATATATTCTTCTCTACTGTCATGCTATCAAATAAGGCAGACCCTTGAAATAGCATGCCTATTTTTCTGCGCATGATTTTCTTTTGATCATTGCTCATGATAGAGAAATTCTCTCCGTCATATGCAATCTCACCTGAGTCTGGTGTAATCAGTCCAACTAAGCATTTCATCAAAACAGTTTTACCACTTCCACTTGATCCAATAATGAGGTTACACTTACCCGTTTCGAATTCTGATGACACTCCTTCGATTACTGATTTTCCTGAAAACCCTTTTTGAATATCTTTTATTGAAATCATCTTAGTCTTTTAAAGTAGCACAGCTGCTAAAATATAATCTGCCAATAAAATCATGATACAACTGGTCACCACCGCGGTAGTACTTGCTCTTCCAATCTCAAGCGCACCACCTTTTACATTATAGCCATAATAGGCTGGAATGGCAGTTATGATGAAAGCAAAAGTGTAAGCCTTCGTTAATGCAAAAGTTACGTTGTACGGAACAAATGATTCAAACAACCCTTTGTCATAAATTTCATGGGGTAAAATATTGGTAATATCTCCAATCAATCTTCCTCCCCAAATTCCTAATACCATCGCAATAATAACGAGAAGTGGTATCATGATTAAGGCAGCTAAAATTTTAGGAAGTATTAAATATGCTTTAGTGTTGATACCCATTATTTCTAATGCATCAATTTGCTCGCTCACACGCATATTTCCTAATTCACTTGACACTTTACTACCCACAACTCCAGCCAACACAATACTGGTAATCGTTGGAGCAAATTCAAGTATTACACTGTCTCGTACAATTTGTGCAATGACTGATTTCGAAATGATGGGAGAAACAAATTGATAGGATGTTTGTAGAGTAGATACTGCGCCAATAAATAATGAAATGATTGAAACTATTCCAAGAGAACCAATACCTAATTCGACACACTGATGCATAAGTTCTTTCCAGTAGATTCTCCAATTTTCTGGTTTTGTAAACATGCCTTTCAGCATGAGTAAAAATTCCCCTAACCTAGTAAAGATGTTCATCTTAAACTTATTGTATGTGAAATTAGTAAAACTTTCTTCTTTTTAACATGACCTAGCTTTTTATGCCTTTCTGTATTTTTGATTGTGCGTCAATAACAGCAATCATTACCATATTTAAAATACTTCTAACGGAAGAGCCCAGTTGTAAGACATGGACAGGTTTTTTAAGTCCAAGTAATATTGGCCCAATTGCATCCGCTTCGCCTACTTCCTGTAACAAATTGTAGGCAATGTTTCCTGCACTTAAGTTAGGGAATATCAATGTGTTAACATCTCCATTATTAACCAATTCAGAAAACGGGTAGTTGTCTCGAAGAATATCTTTATTGAATGCGACAATACCTTGCATTTCACCATCCACTATTAAAGAGGGATTTCTTTTTTTAACTATTGATCTTGCATTTCTCACGGTAATTGCCTCTGGGGTTTCGCTACTTCCGAAGTTCGAATAGCTAAGCATGGCAATTCGAGGTGTTATGCCCAACGATTTAACTTGTTTAGCCACAAGCAAGGTGATGTCTGCTAAT
>CANKGM010000241.1 GCA_947481355.1 Chitinophagaceae bacterium | reverse complement strand
TTGGCACACTTACTTAAGTCAGCCGGATTTCAATTTGAGCTCCTACATTGTAATTTCAACTTGCGTGGTGCTGAAAGTAATCGTGACGAAGAATTTGTTCGTTCACTTGCCATAGAGTTAGGTTCTAGCATACAGGTAAAATCATTTGATACCAAAAGTGAAATCCAGCATCATGGCAAAGGTGTTCAAGAAACTGCTCGGATGCTTCGATATACTTGGTTTCAAGAAGTCTTAAACGCGGATATCCCGAAGGGGGTGGACAGGTGGTTGCTTACAGCACACCATCAAGGGGATCAAGTTGAAACGATTGCCATGAACTTTTTCAGGGGTACCGGAATTGCTGGGTTTCATGGCATAGTAGAAAAATTAAATCAATTGATCAGGCCATTATTGCCATTTACCCGAAAAGAAATTCTTGACTATGCACAAGAGTGTAAAATAAGTTGGGTAGAAGACCATTCGAATGCAGAGGTTCACTATACGAGAAATCTTTTCAGGCATACTATTCTGCCAGATATAAAAAATATTTTTCCTGAAGCAGAAAAGAATATTATCAATAATGCTAAACGACTTAGTGAAGTTGAATTTCTTTATCGGATGCAAGTGGAAAAAATTAAAAGCAGACTACTTGAAAAAAATGGGAATGGTTTTAAAGTACCTGTAAAAAAATTAATGATCACTGAACCACTCGATACCATCTTGTATGAATTATTCAAGGAGTTTGGATTTTCAGTGGATCAATCCTATGAATTGAAAAAACTGTTTACTGCTTCAAGTGGAAAGTATATCCAATCGCATTCACATCGGGTATTGAAAAATAGAGATTGGTTATTAATTGATGTCATCAATAATGCTGAGCCTGAAATAAAAGTGATTGAAGAGGGACAACACAATATCTCATTTGATGGTGGGGTGTTACATTTCAAGATCATTGCAGGTGATAATAAAACAAGTTCTAATGCTAATGAAGCGTTTATTGATACTCGACACCTCGTCTATCCACTGCTTTTAAGGCCATGGAAGCCGGGTGACTATTTCTATCCATTGGGGATGAAAAAGAAGAAAAAAATTGCTCGATTCCTGACCGACATAAAACTTTCAAAAAAAGAAAAGGATAATCAATGGGTGCTAGAGTCTGATAAAAAAATCATTTGGGTTGTAGGCAGAAGAATTGATGATCGAATAAAACTCACTAAAGGAACATCCAATGTTCTTTTTATTGAGCTTTCGGTTTAAGGTCTCCATACCAGTAGGATGCTGTAACGCCTCCATCCATTAAGAAATCACTCCCTGTAATAAACGTCCCAGCATCTCCCATCAGTAATTCTGCTAAGGAAGCCACTTCATCTGGTGTGCCTGCTCTTCCAACGGGTGAGGTTTGAATCATATTACGATACATATCGCCACGTGGTCCAGCCAATTCATCATTGGCTAAGGGGGTAATGATTATGCCTGGACTAATACAATTTACCCTTGCGCCGCGTTTGCCCCAGCGAATAGCCTCTGACATCGTTCGAAGTGAATTTCCTCTTTTAGCTAATTGATATGCATGAAGAGAATCTCTAATTTTTTCTAGTTGAAGGAAGGGAAGTGAAAGAAGATCTTTAGTCGGAGTTACGGCTAGTGCTTCGTTTTCGTCAGATGTAAGTGCCGGAAGTCGATGTCCTGATTGCGACGCAATGACTATAGCTGTTCCTCCTTGTGAAATAACATTGCCAAATTCTTCAAGTGCCACAGCAGTTCCATATAAATCTACTTCAAGTATTTTTTGAGGAGAAGCTTGAGAAGGGGATAGTCCTGCCGCTATAATTAGACCAGTTATGTCACCAATGCCTGTTGCCGTTTTAACCAGTTCTTGTAAAGATGTTTTCGATGAAAGATCAACCAGGCTGATACTAGTTTCAAATCCAGCATCGTTTAATATATTGGCTGCAACTTGATTGGATTCTTGTTTGATATCTGCGATCACAATATGTTTTCCAGCGCCAACTCTTCTAGCAATTGCGATGCCAATTGAGCCAGCGCCGATCAATACAATTACTTTTTTAGAGGAGCTTTTCATAATGTTAATTTACATCATTATTTTTTCTTTGTTGCTTCGAAAAAGAGGAGTGTTTTTTACTAGAAACTCTGAATAAAGAATTGGAGTAAGTCAACATGTGTCACGATTTTTGCAGCAACATAGGTGAAAAGGATTCCGTATACCCCGCCCCAGAAATGCGCACTGTGGCCAATATTTCCAGTTCCTTTTTTAGCGAGTGATGCAGAAAGTGCAAGAAAACAAAGGCCAAAAATATAGCCAGGTATTTTAAACGGTATAAAGAAAAATTGAATGGGCATTTTAGGTTGAATGGTAATGGCCGCAAAGATGACCGCAGATACAGCACCTGAAGCTCCCAAGGACCTATAGAATGCTTTATTTTGATATTTAAAATAATCTGGCAACACAGCAAAAATGAGTGCTGTGACGTATAGTATGGCAAAGAGTCCGCGTGACATATCACCAAATACTGCTTTATATAAATACGATTCCAATGCAACTCCAAATGAGTAGAAGGATACCATATTAAAAATCAAATGCATAGCATCTGCATGCAATACACCATTGGTGATAAAGCGATAGTATTGTTTTCTTCCTTTAATCATGTAAGGCCAAAAGAGAAGGTCTTCTCTCAAATGTTCTTTGGAAAAAGCTGGAATAGAAACTGCACAGGTAATCAATATAATCAGAAATGTTATAGTCATTTAGTTGAGATTAAATTATCGGTGATGATATTTTTCATTTTTAATAATGGTATATGCCCGGTAAATCTGTTCTGAAAGGATAAGCCTTACCAATTGATGCGGAAAGGTTAATGGAGAAAGCGACCAGGTATGATTAGCTCTTTTAAGTACCGAATCATCTAATCCGAAGGCACCACCAATTAAAAAAACTATTTTTTTGATACCTAGGTTTCCTTGTTTGATGATGAAGTCGGATAGCTGAATCGAACTCATCTCCTTACCATATTCATCTAGGGCAACAAGAATATCTTCTTTATCAAGTTTATCAAGTATTATTTTTCCTTCAGCACGTTTTAAGTCAATTTCACTGAGTGTACTCGCGTTTTTGGGCACAGGAATAATCTCCCATTTTGCAGGGTTGTATTTAGTGATCCGCTTGGTATAGTCTTCTATAGCCTCTTTGATTGCGGGATCATGTTGTTTGCCGATACTCCAAAATTCGATTTTCATATTACAGTGCAAAGAAAATCAATATAAATGATATTGTTTCTTTCCAGACTAAAAGCATTAGTTAATTTCGACTGCATTATCCATCCTTTTTATTAATTTACTTATGTAGTTCTCCATGTGAATAGAGAATTATGTTGATTTATTTATTCAAGGCTATTTTCAAATTTTAAAGTTATTATACGATGTTGAAAACGATTTATTTTTTTATTTGCCTACTTCCTTTGTATGCTATTACACAACCATTGCAAACGATTGAAGAAAAAACAAAGGGATATACCAAGCAAGAAGGATTTATTAATTTCTATCGGGATGATGTAAATGGAAAAATATGGATGGAGATATCCAAGTTTGATACAGAATTGCTTTACGTGACTTCATTGCCTGCTGGGTTGGGGTCAAATGATATTGGCTTAGATCGTGGACTTTTAGGTGGAGGCAGGGTGGTGAAATTTTCTCGCGTAGGGAAGAAGATATTGATGATAGCACCAAACTTTCATTATCGTGCAAATACATCAAAGGTAAGAGAAAAGGTTGCCGTGGAGCAATCCTTTGCG
>CANKGM010000240.1 GCA_947481355.1 Chitinophagaceae bacterium | reverse complement strand
CGTAAGTCAACCAAAGCAAGACTATCAATAGTTTTGATTAAATAGTTTGTATAAGAAATATCGATTATTTCTTCAAGGTTATATACAATTCGCCACTTAATAACATTATCGCTATTAATATACGTGCTATCAAATAAATCACTCAAGTTGACATATGGCTTTTTGCCATAATGCATAAAGGTTCTGTCCATCCTGAATTGATGAAAATGAAGATTTTCAGGCTTACGATTGTTTACTCGTATTGATTCAATAAATTGGAACATATATTTTATCAATCATTTCTTGATATTCTTTCATTACATCACTTTGAAATGTAATGCCGCCACCACTTTTAAAATTATTGTCATTGTCTATATACCTGATTAAGACACAGCTATCTAGTGTTGTGCCATCAAAATAACCTGCAACACCTGTATAATATTCACGGTCCTGGTTTTCTACTTTTTGAATTGCCTGAACTGTTTTATTTTTTGGTGCGCCAGAAACTGATCCTGCTGGCAGAAGACTAAAGATAATGTCACCAATATGAGCATTGAAATCGTCTGATAAAGTTCCTGAAATCTCAGAGCTAACCTGACCAATTATCCCATATTGAGTTTGAACTTCTTCATAATACCGATAACGATTAACTTTAACATCATGTGAAACCCTACTCAAGTCGTTTCGAATAAGATCAACTATGGTAGCGTGTTCTGCCTGCTCTTTATCATCACGTAAAATAATATCCTTTGCACCTGGAATATTCGCATCAATTGTACCCTTCATTGGGAAAGAATAAATTGTTTGATTTTTTATCTGAATAAACGTTTCAGGTGAAAAGCTTACAAAGTGATTTTTATACCATACTGCATATTTTGAATTTACATTTTGAAAAATATCTTGATGGGTTAGATTTAGTTCAATGGGTGTGGAGCAGGTCAGGTTAATTAAAAAACTATCCCCGTAGTTTAAGTACTGCTTTACCTGATCAAATTTGATAGCATATTCTTCAAGTGAAATTGGGAACTTCTTTAATTCAACGCCACACGTATTTTTTTGATACACATGATTTGAAATCCCCTGAAAATTATACTTAAACTCTTCACTGCACTCATCCACTAACCATGCCTCCGGTTGTTGACATTCAAAGTCAATTAAGAAAACAAATGCACGTTTCTCCGCTCCCCACGTATTTAATCTATCCTTCATTGAACTTTTAAAGATTACCGAATTCAGTTAGAGTGATGTACAACTTTTTTCTATTATACCTATGATAAAGGTAATATGAGTTTTTGTAAAAGACCGAGAAGCTTCACGAGAACAATGAATGTAGGGCTAAGGGGATATACTTATCAGGATTTTTTATAGCCTCCTCTAGTGATGGTGAAAATGAAACAAGAGTACTAAGTTTTCCTACACCAAGCTCCTCAAGTTTTTGTTCAGATAGAGCGCAAGCACCACAAATCAACTGTATTTTTTTATGATGCATCGCTGCTACAGAAGCAATATATCCAACAACTTTGCCCGATATTGATTGTTCATCAACACGACCTTCTCCTGTAATTATAAAATCTGCTTGTGATATTAGATCTTCTAGTCCAATTTCTCGAGCTATAAATTCTACTCCAGATATAAGTTTAGCACCTAGGAATACCATGCACCCAGCACCCATACCGCCTGCTGCACCTGCACCTGCGTTATGTGATACTGATAATCCAAAGTCTTTTTGAAATAACCCATCAAGATGCTTCAATCCCAATTCAAGGAAGTTAACCTGTTCGGGGTTTGCTCCTTTTTGAGGTCCATATATATGGGAAGCGCCTGTTGGACCAAGCAGTTGATTCTTCACATCACTTGCAACAATAAATTCAACTCCCTGAAACAAATTATCAGTTGGGCTTAAGATAAGATCAATTGAAGTCAATAATGCTGCAGTAGGATGGATGCGTCTTTTTGATTGATCAAAAAACTGAAATCCTAAGGCATCGGCCATCCCAACACCTCCATCATTTGTTGCACTGCCACCAATTCCAAGTATTATTTTTTTAGCCCCTTTTAATAAAGCGTCTTTTATAAGAATGCCTGTTCCAAATGAGCTTGAGTTCATGACATCCCGTTCCTCAACCGATAACAATGACAATCCACTAGCCGATGCCATCTCAATAAATGCAGTTGTTAAATCGGCCGTAATTTGATACGAAGTGTGTATTGATCTTCCCAACGGATCAACGGTACAAACTTCTACATCTTCAGTTTGAAAATAGTATTTAATAATGTGCGCAAAGCCATCACCACCATCAGCAAGAGGGGAAGAAGATACTTTAGCATCAGAATAAAACGACTCGATCTCCTTACGTAATATATTACACAAGGAGATCGAGTCTATACTTCCTTTGAACTTATCTGGGGCAAGTAAAAAATGCAATCGGTTAAAATTTTGGATAGATAGCATTTACACCCAATTCTTCTTCAATACGAAGAAGTTGATTGTATTTAGCCATCCTATCAGTTCTTGAAGCCGAACCCGTTTTGATTTGACCACAATTTAATGCTACTGCCAAATCAGCAATGGTAGTATCTTCTGTTTCACCACTTCTATGACTCATGATTGAAGTATAGCCATTGGTTTGAGCAAGTCTAACTGCATTTATCGTTTCAGTAACAGTACCAATCTGATTTACTTTAACAAGGATGCTGTTTGCAATACCTCTATCAATCCCTTCTTGCAAACGCAATACATTGGTTACAAAAAGATCATCACCAACAAGCTGACACCTATTACCAACTGATTCAGTTAATTTTTTCCAGCCATCCCAATCATCTTCTGCCATTCCATCTTCAATCGAAATAATTGGATATTTATTCACCCACTCAGTCCAATACGCTACCATTTCATCACTACTGATTACTTTACCTGAACTCTTATAGAATTTATAGGTCTTTTCTTTTTCATCAAACATCTCACTTGTAGCAGCATCCATTGCAATACTAATTTGAGATCCTAATTTATAGCCAGCCGACTCAATGGCTTGCATCACAGTTTCAATGGCTTCTTCATTACTTTGAATGTCTGGAGCAAATCCACCTTCATCACCCACATTGGTGCTATATCCTTTTTTCTTCAATACCGTTTTAAGCTGATGAAATACTTCTACACCCCAACGAAGTCCTTCACTAAATGATGTTGCTCCAGTAGGAACAATCATGAATTCTTGAAAATCAATTTTGTTGTCAGCGTGCGCACCACCATTCAAGATATTCATCAACGGCACAGGAAGCGTAACTGCATTAACACCACCTAAGTATCTGTATAAATTCAAATTACTTGCTTGCGCTGCAGCTTTTGCAACGGCCATAGAAACGGCAAGCGTTGCATTGGCACCAAGATTAGCCTTATTAGGTGTGCCATCAAGATCAATAAGTATCTTATCAATCAATGCTTGTTCTGTTGCAGGAACTCCTCTTAATTTATCTGCAATAGTCTTATTTATATTTCCAACTGCTTTCAATACACCTCTCCCAAGGAATACAGACTTATCGCCATCACGCAATTCAACAGCTTCATGCTTTCCTGTTGAGGCACCTGATGGAACGGCTGCACGGCCTAAAAAGCCACTTTCTGTTATTACATCAACTTCTACTGTTGGATTACCACGACTATCTAGAATTTGTCTGGCATGAATGTTTGCAATAAAACTCATAAAATGAATGTTTAAAATTGGTTTTGATAATAATTGATGGCTAACCCATCAATGAGCATTACCGGTAAGTTCGCGGAAAATATCCTCAAGCCGTCGGGTTTGCGTTTGCAAAGAAACGATATT
>CANKGM010000239.1 GCA_947481355.1 Chitinophagaceae bacterium | reverse complement strand
CGCACTAATTTTAACGGCTTCAGTTGGGTTGCTTCTTGTCTTAGCATCCTTCATATCCTCTTTGGATCTTGGCGGTAAAAAAGGCAAGATGGAAATCAAAGAAGTGCAGTTGGAGGAAATTAAGCAGGATGAAGCAGAACCACCACCACCACCACCACCAAAGCCACCAGAACCTCCTAAGGTTGAAATGGCCAAATTCACCCCACCTAAGGTGGTAAAAGATGAAGAGGTGAAGGAAGAAGAAAAGCCACCAGAAATAGAAAAACTGGAGGACACCAAAATTGGAACCGTAAACCAAGAGGGTGCTAAAGACGAAGGTATCGTTGCCCCACCAATCGAAGCAGGTGGGGTTGTTGAAGCGCCTAAAGAAGACGATTACGATAAGGTTTTCCAAAAGGTTGAAATCGATGCTGAATTCCCTGGAGGTACTGCAGGCTGGACGCGTTATGTAACAAGGGAAATTGAGCGTAATATCGATGAACTTCAAGATGATGGTCGTTCAGGAACTGTTGTAATCCTTTTTATCGTTGATAAAGAAGGTGCCGTAAGTGAAGTACGTGCTTTACCATGCGGTGAAGCAGGTGTTCCAAACTGCCTCGGCCCTGGAACCAAATTGGCTGAAATTGCTACAGTAGCTATCAAGAAAGGTCCAAAATGGAAGCCAGCCGTTCAAAATGGTCGCCAGGTTAAGGCTTACCGTCGTCAACCTGTTACCTTCCAACTTGCAGAATAGAATTTAAATTTAACTGCTAAATCTATACAAGTCGTTCGCGTAAGCGAGCGACTTTTTTTTATCATAAACAAGCGAATTGAACCTAATTTTGCAGCATGATGAATCAGCAGCTTAGGTGGAGTGAAATTATTGTTGCCTTGGCCACACCCCCAGGTATTGGGGCCATCGCTGTAATCCGGCTCAGTGGCCATGGATCCATATCCTTAGTGAATGAATTATTCCCTTCTAAAAATTTAGAGGCTGCTGCTGGCAATACGTTACATGTAGGCCTTCTTCAACACAACAATCAGTTGATTGATGAAGTTGTTCTTTCTCTTTTCAAATCCCCCAAATCATATACAGGAGAAGATGTCGTAGAAATTTCTTGCCATGGTTCCACCTTCATTCAACAACAAATCATTGAAGTATGCATCAATAAAGGTGCTCGTTTGGCCACGCCAGGTGAATTTACCTTGCGAGCCTTCTTGAATGGAAAAATGGATTTGGTGCAAGCAGAGGCCGTTGCAGACCTGATTGCATCTGGCACGAAGGCTTCTCAAGAAACTGCCCTGAATCAAGTTAGAGGTGGCTTCTCAAGCATATTGTCTGCGTTAAGAGAGGAGCTGATTAAATTTTCAGCTTTGATTGAATTGGAATTGGATTTTTCACAAGAAGATGTTGAGTTCGTAGATCGAAGTAGCTTAAGGGCATTACTATTGAAAATAGATAAAACCATTCATGCCTTGTTGGAATCATTCCATCTTGGTAATGTGATTAAAAATGGAGTGAGTGTTGCCATTATTGGTAAACCGAATGCGGGTAAGTCGACTTTATTAAATTCATTGTTAAATGAAAATCGTGCTATCGTAAGTTCAATAGCGGGCACCACGAGAGACACGATTGAAGAGGTTATTAATATCGATGGGATACTGTATAGACTCATCGATACGGCAGGGATTCGTGAAGGAGGAGATGAAATTGAATCCATAGGTGTAGAGCGAAGTAAAGAAAAGATGCAGTCTGCCGATATCGTTGTGTATTTGTTTGACGCATCAACTGAGTCGAGTGACGAGTTGACTACCATAAAAACCGAATTGAATTCTATTGCGAAATCATGGATGATGGTTGGAAATAAAGTGGATGCTATTTCAAGTGAAGAACAGAATGCGTTGAATGCATCGTTAGAAAATAGTGTATTTATTTCTGCTAAAAATCAACTTGGCCTGGATCAACTTAAGGATGCATTGAGGTTGAAAGTAATGGGTGGTTTGGTGAACGCTGAAAATACGATAGTAACGAATGCTCGACATGTTCAAGCCTTGCAACAGGTGGCTAATAACTTATCCGCAATACAAATTGGTTTGTCGAATAACATACCAGGTGATTTATTGGCGATAGATATCAGACAGTGCCTATATCATCTTGGAGAGATCACTGGACAAATTACCAATGATGATCAACTTGATTTTATTTTTTCTAAGTTTTGTATCGGGAAGTAAAATTTCACAACATGAATCTTTCTTCTAAGGTTTATTCTTTCCTTAGAGTTCTTCTTGTTTCGGATATGGTGTTGTATTGATTTAGTTGTTTGCTTTGTCATTAAAGTAGAACAAATCATATATATGTTTGTTATTAATTTGACCTCATTTGCCCTGTAAAAAAGAAGGTATAAATTTTGAGGTTCCATAAAGACTAAAACTGATTTTCGAAAATGAAGAACATTAAAAAAGAAAATCTGCCATCAAAGATTTGTTTAGTCTGCAATAGACCATTTACTTGGCGAAAAAAGTGGGAAAAAAACTGGGCAGAAGTAAAATTTTGCAGCGATAAATGCAGATCAAAAAAAACATATGAGTTTCGACCATCATAAAACATTACGCTTGATTTTAGGTGATCAACTGAATATAACCCATACATGGTTTAATACAGTTGATAAGTCTATTACGTATCTAATGATGGAAGTAAGAAGCGAAACAGATTATTCAAGACACCATATCCAAAAAGTCATTGCTTTTTTTGCGTCAATGCAGCAATTCGCCCGTGAGCTGCAAGAGCAAGGGCATCAAGTTATCTATATGTTTTTGAATGATGAAACTAATTTTCATCGCTTTGATCAGAATTGTCTTTATTGGATTGAAAAAGATAATTTTACACGATTTGAATATCAATTGCCTGATGAATATAGAGTGGATGAACATTTAAAATCATTTGTCAGCAAATTAACTATACCTAGTAAAGTATTTGATACTGAGCATTTCTATACTTCCCGAAAAGAATTTAGTGATTTGTTTCAGCCTCCTAAATCGATAGTAATGGAAACATTCTATCGTTATATGCGGAAGAAACATAATGTCTTAATGGATGAAGACAATAAGCCATTGAATGGAAAGTGGAATTTTGACCAAGAGAATCGAAAAAAAATACCCAAATCCCATAAGATAATTTCACCGCTTTTATTCTCAACTAATTTGAAACATATCGAATTAGAGATTATAAAGTCAAATATAATAACTATAGGTAGTGTAGATAGTGAACATTTCATTTGGCCTATCAGTAGAACACAATCTTTACAATTGCTTGATTTTTTTGCTAATCATTGCTTGCCATATTTTGGTTCTTTTCAAGATGCCATGGCAGCAAATGAGTGGTCTATCTATCATTCCCGTTTATCTTATTCGCTGAATATAAAATTAATATCCCCAAAGGAAGTAGTTGATAAAGTTATCGAGGTATATACCCAGCATCAAACTGAAATAGAATATCATCAGGTAGAGGGTTTTGTAAGACAAATAATTGGATGGCGCGAATACATGCGTGGCATCTATTGGTTGAATATGCCAAACTTTGCACAATTAAATTTCTTTAATCATACTACCAAATTGCCTTCTTGGTTTTGGACGGGAGAAACAAAAATGACATGCTTAAGCAGTGCAATTAATCAATCACTTGATTTTGCCTATGCTCATCATATTCAGCGATTAATGATAACAGGAAACTTTGCACTGTTGGCAGGAGTTCATCCTGATGATGTGGATGACTGGTACTTAGGAATATATATAGACGCTATTGAATGGGTAGAGATAACCAACACGAGGGGTATGAGTCAATTTGCTGATGGCGGCATTGTGGGTACTAAGCCCT
>CANKGM010000238.1 GCA_947481355.1 Chitinophagaceae bacterium | reverse complement strand
ATCCTTTTTGCTTACGTCCCCTCTTTTTAGCCAAACCGCAAAGAAAGGACCTAGAATAAAAACCATCATCATTGATGCCGGACATGGTGGAAAAGATGTTGGGGCTAGAGGTGACTATTCCACAGAGGCCCAAATCACTCTTGAAGTAGCCCTAAGGCTTGATACCCTTCTCAGGCAAGAATTGCCATCCACTAGAATTGTGATGACTAGGAATACAGACATCTATCATTCTCCAACTGAAAAGGCCAATATTGCCAATCGCGAGAATGGTGATTTGTTCATTTGTATTCACGTTAACGCAGCTCCAGACAGAAAGATCGTTGTAGGCCATAAAAAAGTGGCCTATTATGTGGGTAAGGGTAAAAAAAGAAAAAAGCTCTACAAGAACCAGCCCATCTATGTTAAAGCAGAAAACCCAATTCATGGATCTTCTACTTATGTGTTTGCGGCAGACAGAGGAGATGAAAAAGCAGAAGGATTAGCGAATGATAATCGATTTGAATCAGAAGCGGAAGTAGAAGATGTACCCGATCCTCAAAGTCCAGAAGCCATCATCAAAGCACGCTTATGGACACAGAAATTCTTTAAGAATTCCGTTCGACTTGGAACCATGATTGAAAATGAATTTGTAAATACTGGAAGACCTAGCTTAGGTGTATTGCAACGAAACTGGAAAGGCATATGGGTTTTGCAAGCAACTAATATGCCTGCTGTGTTAATTGAAACAGGATACATTACCAATAAAGACGAAGAAGCATACCTCAATAGTGAAAATGGACAAAAAGAAATGACAAGGGCTATAGCTAATGCTATTATAACGTATAAACAGCAAGTTGATGGGCCAATTCAATAAGTAAAATGAATTCAATTCAACAAATCAAAATCCGTACAATCGAAATAATTTCACGAAACACAACGTGGAGTAGTGAAAAATAAAATTATATGATGAAAATCTCAAACGAAACGAAAGTTGGTTCACTTGCAGCAATTTCTATCACGTTGTTAATTTTAGGATTCAATTTCCTAAAAGGCAAAAACGTTTTTCAGAAGAAGGCAACCATGTATATTACTTTTAATAAAACAGAAGGACTAAATGTGTCTGATCCTGTTAAAATAAATGGACTAAAAATTGGTGCAGTTGAAGGATTGGATGCTATGAATGCAAGCATCAGCAATATCGTTGTTGCGTTTCATACCATTCGTGAAATCAATATCCCAAAAGATTCTTACGCCAAAATAATTGCATCCCCTCTTGGTACGGCTAGCATTGACATCACATTCGGAGAGTCAAAAGAATATCTACAAAATGGAGACACATTAAGTGGAATGAACAGCAAAGGGATCATGGAAATCATTAACGAAAAGCTTGATCCTACATTGACTATTTTGAATCGAACCATGACTTCACTAGATTCTACTGTCAAACGAATCGGAGATGTATTTGATGAAAAGGCACAACAACATATCGGTGAAGTACTGAAAGAACTTGCCATCACAACGAATAGACTCAGCGCCATGCTTGAACCTGGTAAAGGAAGTTTATCCAATTCTATCGACAACCTCAATGGATTTACCAAAAACCTTACTAAAAACAATGACTCCATCACGGCAACGGTAAATAACCTTACCAAAGTTTCACGAGATATTGCCTCAGCTAATTTAAATGAAACCATTGGCTCACTTTCTATAGCAGCTCAAAACTTAAACGCGATTTTAACAGGAATAAAAGAAGGTAAAGGAAGTTTGGGGAAGCTTACAACGGATGAACAACTTTACCTCAATCTAAATAGAACTGCAAACAGCTTAAATATATTGCTGCAAGATCTTCGCGTACACCCAAAACGCTATGTTAATGTATCGGTTTTTGGAAAGAAAGACAAAACTGGACCACTTAACTCAGCATTGCCCGATTCATTGAACAAATGATCTATCTTATGGCTATGCACAATCGACTAACGCTTTCTGCATGTTGCATCCTACTTACTCTATTGGGTAAATCACAAACCAATACAGAGGATACAGTGCCTGTGCGCAATAGCAAGCAAATAGTGCATGTAATTAAAGCCGACATTTTCCGAAGAATAAAACAAGATTCTGCAAAAGACTTAAACTTACTCATAGGCAATGTGGAATTAAGGCAAAACAATACAATTTTTTATTGTGACAGCGCTATTCAAGACAATGAACTTAATCAATTTGAAGCCTTTGGTAATATTCATATCAATGACGCAGATAGTGTACACACCTATTCACAATACCTCAAATACATCGGAGATACTCGAATCGCAAATTTGAAAACAAAAGTGAAAATGACAGATGGCAAAGGGGTGTTAACAACAGATAACCTAGAATATGATTTAAATGCAAAACTTGGGACTTACTTAGAAGGGGGGAAAGTAGTGAATGGGAAATCGGTTCTGACGAGCAAAGAAGGTTATTATTACGCGGACACAAAAGATGTTTATTTTCAAAAAAATGTTAGACTGGTAGATCCAGAGTATACACTTGCTAGTGATACATTATTGTATAATGTGAACAGCGAGGTAGCTAGCTTCGTTGCCGCTACCACCATCCGTGATGCGAAATCTAGAATTAGAACTCGCTCAGGATTTTACGATCTTAAAAAAGGGAAAGCGAACTTCACCAATCGGCCAATTATGGATGACAGCACACAGTTTGTAATAGCCGACAAAATTAATTATGATAAAATTTCAGGCGAAGGAATTGCTGATGGCAATGTGATTTATACAGATACATCAGAAGGTGTAGCGATGCTCTCAGGTGCTGCTGTATTCAATAATCAGAAGAAAGATATCCTGTCGTACAAGCACCCTGTTATGATTTTAAAGCAAGACAATGACTCTCTGTTTATTGCAGCTGATTCATTTTACTCCGCTTATCATAACCGCGATACATCCAAAAAAGCAGATCGATCAGATACAATGCGATACTTCAATGCCTTTCACCATGTGAGAATTTTTTCAGACTCTCTTCAAGGTAAATGCGATAGCTTATTTTACTCCACTATAGATTCTGTATTTCGTTTTTTCCTAGATCCTATTATTTGGACAAAGGGCAGTCAAGTATCAGGGGATACATTATTGTTGACTACAAAAAACAAAAAGGTTGATCAGTTTTTTGCTAATGAAAATGCCTTCTCTATTAATGAAGCCCAGGTAGGACTTTATAATCAGCTTAAAGGGAATACTATGTCTGGAACCTTTATAGATGGAACATTGGATTTCATCAGAGCAAAAGGCAACGGAGAAAGTTTATATTATTTGCAAGACCAAGATAGTGCCTATGTTGGAATGGATTATACACAAGCAGATGCCATCATATTTAAGTTCATCCAAAAAGAACTCAAACGTGTCACCTGGATCAACAGTGCAACAGGAACAACATACCCATTCAAAAAAATTCCGGCAGATAAACGTGAGTTGAGAAATTTTAGGTGGCTAGATGCTATTCGTCCCAAAAATGCAGGAGAGCTGTTTGCTTACTAAGCTTTAGCTCCCCATTCAGTATCTTCACAATGAGTTTATATTTTAATCATGGCCATTCTCATCACATTCATCTTAGGCTATCTCTGTATTGCGTTTGAACATCAGCTTAGGCTGAACAAAGCCTCCACTGCATTGATAACGGGTGTTGTCTGCTGGTCATTCTATGCACTCAGTGGAACGGCACATGAAGTAGTTACCCAACAACTGCTAACGCATATGGGTGAGATTTCAGGAATCCTTTTTTTCTTATTGGGTGCTATGACGATTGTAGAATTGATTGATGCACAAAATGGATTTTAAATCATCTCATCGGCTATTAAAACACAATAGAAAAGAAAACTACTCTGGATTATTTCATTCATCGCTTTTTTTCTTTCTGCTTTATT
>CANKGM010000237.1 GCA_947481355.1 Chitinophagaceae bacterium | reverse complement strand
TAACTAGATGCTATAGTCAGATTTAAAAAACCTTTGATTATTGAAAAATCTGTAATGAGATGACTGTTTTCTTTGATAAGGTATTCTCCGAGCTCATTTCCTAACTTATCTGGACTGATCTTCAATGTTTTAATGAGAGAAAATAGTACGATGGTATAGTCTCCACTAAAGTCTTGTTTGATAGGATTAACCTGAAACTCACCCTTTTCAGACTCTATTCCGTATAAATGTATCAGGGCTTCCCGTGTTTTCTCTCTAATAATCGAACTCAGCATAAAATAAAAAGTTAGATCAAAGGTACAATTCCCTTTATTTTTAGCCTAGCTAACCTTACATTAATCTCGATTCGGTAATTTTACACTATAATTGATCAGTATGCAGTTAATTGAAGTTGATAATAGTGCCACTAAAGAAGCTTTTTTCTTGCTTCCCTTTGATATCTATAGGGGTGATTCCAATTGGGTATGCCCACTTCAAAATGATATAGAGTCTGTATTTGATCCAAAAAAGAACAATTTTTTTCAATTTGGAAAATGTACGCGTTGGATTCTAAACGACAATAACGGAAAAACGATTGGAAGAATTGCCGCTTTTATCAACGACAAAAAAGCGTTTAAAGAAGATTTGCCGACTGGTGGGTGTGGATTTTTTGAATGTATTGACTCTCAAGAAGCGGCTAATGTCCTATTTGACAAAGCAGTTAGTTGGCTCACTGCTCATGGAATGAAAGCTATGAATGGGCCTATAAATTTTGGAGAAAATGACATGTGGTGGGGCTTACTAATTGAAGGCTTTAAACTTCCTTTTTATGGTATGAATTATAATCCCCCGTACTATAAAACACTTTTTGAAAACTATGGCTTTACAATTAAATACGAACAGATTTCTAATTCTATAGATATTCGAAAAGGTCTCCCCGAGAAAGTTGCAAAAATTGCTACCTGGGTTTCTAAACGAAATGGAAATTCATTCGAACATTTAGATCTTTCAAACATCAAGAAGTATGCCCATGATTTCATGGAAATATATAATGACGCTTGGAAAGATTTTGATGGATTTACACCAGTGACTGAACAAACAATAACTGAAACCATTACTAAAATTAAGCCAGTGATGGACCCTAAACTCATTTGGTATGCATATGTGAATAATGATCCTGCCGCTTTTACCATGATTCTTCCCGATACAAATGAGCTTATCAAAGGACTTAATGGTAAACTCAATTTGATGGGAAAGCTTCGTTTTCTTTGGAATAAATTTACGGTGAAACATACACGAATGAGAGCCATCATAATGGGTACCAAAGAAAAATACAGAAATCATGGACTTGAATCTGCTATGTTTATGAAACTTCAAGAATATACTAGGCCTTTACCTCACTATGAAGAGTTGGAATTATCGTGGGTAGGTGATTTTAATTCCAAAATGTTATCAGTGCACTATACTATCGGAGCGGTGTTTTCAAAAAAACACGCAACCTATGTTTTCAAATTCAACAATTAATCTTTCATCTAACTGTTTTTTGTGAAATTATTTATCGAAAAAATTTTAGATTTTTTTTATCCACTATTCAAACGATTCTTTAGTAAAACAACATTTCGTTATGCAGCCTGTGGGGGAGCAAATACACTATTTGACATCTTTCTGTTTTTTGTGAATTATAATTTTATACTTCAAAAGCAAGTGCTAAACCTAGGTGTTGTCTCCATTAGTCCACACATAGCTGCATTTTTGCTAGCATTTCTAATAAGTTTCCCCACTGGATTTTTCTTAATGAGATACATTGTTTTTAGTGAATCTCCTTTAAAAGGACGCATTCAATTTTTTAGATATTTTGTCACCGTTTCTCTTAGTCTATTTTTAAATTATATTTTTCTTAAGCTATTTGTTGAGCATTTTCATATTTATCCTACAATATCTAAAGTAATTACCACATTCATTGTCATTGGATTTAGTTATGTGCTACAGCGAAATTTCAGTTTCAAGGTTAACGAAAAGAACGCTATTTAAATAATATGCACATGAAAGATTTTGATGTTGTGATTTTAGGTGGCGGCCCAATTGGATTAGCTTGTGCCATTGCGTGTATTCAAAAGAATTTATCCTATACTATAATTGAAAAAGGAGCACTCGTAAATTCTATTTATAATTATCCCCTAAATATGACTTTTTTCTCTACCTCAGAGAAATTAGAAATAGGTGATGTGCCCTTTATATCACATAATCCCAAGCCAACACGTTCCGAGGCACTCGAATACTATCGAAGAGTTGCATTACATTGGAAACTAAAGATACGTTTATACGAAAAAGTAAAATCTGTGGTTGAGGCTGGCGGATCTTATTCGGTTAGCACGTCAAAAGGAATTTATCAATCAAAAAACATCATTGTTGCTACTGGGTTTTATGATATACCTAATTTAATGAATGTAGCTGGAGAAGAACTGCCTAAAGTTCATCACTATTATAAAGAGCCTCATATTTACTTCGGACAAAAAATTATCGTTATTGGTGCAGCGAACTCTGCTGTTGATGTAGCAATGGAAACATGGCGAAAAGGTGCAGAGGTTACTATGGTTATACGAGACGAATCCATACGCGACTCTGTAAAATATTGGATAAAGCCAGATATAGAAAACAGAATTGCTGAAGGTTCAATAAAAGCATTTTATAATGCAAGCATCAAGAACATTTCTGACCATACAGCTACAATACAAACTGTAGATGGTCAAGAGATAACCATAGAGAATGATTTTGTCTTGGCCATGACGGGTTATTTGCCTGATTTCAACTTATTGAAGTCATTAGGAATCACCATCAATACTGATGAATATTCAACTCCTAGCTACGACATCAATACAATGGAAACCAATAAAAAAGGGATTTATTTAGCTGGCGTTATTTGCGGTGGACTAAAAACCAATAAATGGTTTATTGAAAACTCAAGGGTGCATGCTAGTATGATAGTGGATGCAATTGTCGAAAAGTTCAGCCATTAATCCTGTTGAACCCTCAGAAAAAGGAATATTTTATGCCATTTTGATCCTCTATTGAATGCATAAATACCTCTTTGACATATAATTATACCCATAACTGACAAGATTACCTGAAATCCTATACGGCATATCTATTGCTATTCATAGTTTATCTAAAATTCAATTTATGGCAAAGATTATCGGAATTGATCTTGGTACAACAAATAGCTGTGTATCAGTTATGGAAGGCAACGAACCTGTAGTGATTGCAAATGACGAAGGCAGAAGGACAACGCCCAGCGTAGTTGCATTTTTAAAGAATGGAGAACGTAAAGTGGGTGATCCTGCGAAAAGGCAAGCCATTACTAACCCTATTAACACCATTACGAGTGTAAAGCGCTTCATGGGAAGACGTTTTGACGAAGTAACGGAAGAAATTAAACATTGGGGATATAAGGTGGCCAAAGGAGATAACAATACGGTTCGTATTGATATTGATGGTCGTTTATATACGCCACAAGAAATAAGTGCAATGGTCTTGCAAAAAATGAAGAAAATTGCTGAAGACTATCTTGGGCATGAGGTAAATGAAGCTGTTGTTACAGTTCCAGCCTATTTCAATGATGCACAACGTCAGGCTACAAAAGAAGCTGGAGAAATAGCAGGGTTGAATATCCGCAGAATTATAAATGAACCAACTGCCGCAGCACTTGCGTATGGATTAGACAAGAAGAATATAGATAGCAAAATTGCCGTATACGATTTAGGTGGTGGAACATTCGACGTTTCAGTACTTGAACTTGGAGACGGAGTTTTTGAAGTGAAATCAACCAATGGAGATACACACCTTGGAGGTGATGATTTTGATAAAGTTATCATGGATTGGTTAGCAGATGAATTTAAACAAGAAGAAAATGTAGAT
>CANKGM010000236.1 GCA_947481355.1 Chitinophagaceae bacterium | reverse complement strand
TATGATGTGCAAGTACTCAAAGAATCTATTCCATACAGAACAATAAGAGGCATCAAAGCAGCTGAACGTGCATTGATGAATGGCTTCACCACCATCCGCGACCTGGGAACCGAAGGAGCTGGATTTGCTGATGTTGACATCAAAAAAGCCATCAACAGAGGTATTACGAATGGTCCAAGAATGTTTGTCTCCACACTCGCCATCAACACCACTGGTCATTATCCCATCAAGGCATCCGATTATGCATGGGAATTAAAAATGCCCAAAGGTCTACAAGAAATTACCGGTGCAGATGAAGCTAGAAGAGCAGTGCGTCAACAAATTGAACAAGGTGCAGACTGGATAAAGATTTATGCTGATAGGGGATATTATAAATTAGCCGATGGCTCTTATCGATCTCTTCCAAATTTTACCCCAGAAGAAATCAATGCCATTGGAGATGAAACTTTACGCAGTAGAAAAAAATTAGCGGCACACGCCATGACTAGAGATGGCATTATCGCTGCCATCAATGCCGGAGCAAGAACCATTGAACATGGTGATGGCATGGATGATGAATGCATGAAACTCATGGCAAGCAAAGGTGTTTTCTGGTGTCCAACATTATATGTAAATGAATTTGTTGCCGAAGGAAGGGCTAAACAAGGAAGCCCAATTAACCTTTACTTTAAACAATCCATTCCTGAGATTTTCAAAAAAGCCATGAAAGCGGGAGTACGCTTGGCTTACGGAACAGATATTGGCGGATATGATTGGACTCAACCACAAGCCATGGACTTTACCTATTTCGTAGAGTGGGGACTATCTCCCATCCAAGCCATTCAAACAGCAACAACCACTGCTGCTGAATTACTTGAACAAGAAGGAAAAATAGGCGAAATCAAAGCAGGAGCTTTCGCAGATATCATTGCCTTAAAACAAGATCCTACCAAACATATTGAAGCCCTACAAAAAATTGATTGGGTAATGAAAGATGGGAAGGTGTTTAAGCATCTATAGTGATAGTATTTTATACAAATAGGATTTACCTCATTGTATAAAGTCAGATTATTACTTATCACTAAAATTTGTGGGGATTTCAACATGACCAAGTCATTTCTGTCAGGCCTATTGGCTTCTTTATTCCTTTTTTCAATTGTGAATACCTCTTTTGCCCAAGAAGCAGGAGAGATTCATGGTCTAGTGCTTTCTAAAAGTCAGCCACTAGCTTATGCAAACATTCTTCTTTATACTAGCTCTGATTCACTAAAACCCCTTCATGCCATCATCACTGATACAACAGGAAGGTTCAGCTTTAAAAATCTACCTTTAGGTAACTATTTCCTCCACATTTTATTAATTGGACATCAAACTGAAAAAAGACCAATTTCAATCGATAAGCTTCACAAAAAAATAGATCTTGGGAATATTCATCTCACCATTATTGCTTCTGAACTTGAATCGATAAAGATAGTCGGGCAAAAAAAACTCATTGAAAAAACAGCAGAAGGATTTGTGGTTAACGCGAGTGCTAATTTAACACAGCAAGGCGGCACATTAACGGATCTCTTAAGAAGTACACCCACGATTGTGGTAGATGGAGAAGGAGCTATTACATTGAGAGGGAAAACACCATTGATCCTCATTAATGGAAGAAATTCAAGCTTTAGCAATACAGATCATATTGCGGCTAATAGCATTGAAAGCATAGAAATTATCAATAATCCTTCTGCAAAATATGATGCATCTGCAGAGGCTGGGATCATCAATATCAAGCTGAAAAAAAATAAACAAAACGGATTCAACAGTTCAGTCATAATAGGCTCTGGATATGGAGCTCGTGGTCGATTTAACAGTTCGGTACTGCTCAATAATAAAGAAGGAAAATTTAATGTTGGCCTTTCATATGATAATCGATTTGCAGGAAGAGAAAGAAATATGACAGGAGATAGAATCAATTATTTTATTCCAGAAAGTTACTCTCTAAAGCAAACAAGAGCAGATAGTCGTTTGGAGAGTTTACAAAACATGCGACTTAATATCGACTTTACTCCAAATGAAAAAAATACAATCGGCTTTGAGGCGCTTGGAAATTCTAGTGGAGAAGACAATCATGAATTGTTGACAAGTACTATTTCAACTCAACTTCATGCATTCAATTCCAAGGCTACTAGACTATCCTTAGAAAATACAAAGGAGAAAGGAGCAGAATTTGCTTTGAATCTTGAACGTAAATATAATGACAAACGCAAGTCTCTAACATCAAGCATCAGTAGTTCATTTGGAAACAACAAACAGCATACAGATATAATCTCACAAGCACTCAATCAACAAAATGATTTTTTAGGGAATGAATTTTTACAACAAACAAAAGACAATGAATTAACAAACGTTACGAATATCAAAACAGACTTCACTCAACCCATTTCAGAAAAATCATCTTTCCAAACTGGCTATAAAAGCACTATTAGACACTTAGATGCAGACTTTAAATCCTTAGATAAGATCAATAACAGTTATGTTGAAAATCCATTCACGAGCAATCGGTTTGTATTCAACGAACAAATACATGCGGGATATTTTCAGTATTCAGCATTTACCGGTACAAAAGATAATCCATTACTTAAATATGATGTTGGACTTAGGGGAGAACAAGTATGGAACGACGGTCATGTTGTAACGAATGACGTCTCGTTCAAAAACAATTATTTTAAGCTATTCCCATCAGCTAGCATTGCATATTTCAAAGAGCAGGATGAGTTTTGGAAAGTGAATTATAGCCGAAGAATTACTAGACCCGGATTAGGACAATTGAATCCATTCATTGATATAACAGATTCACTAAATCAACATGGCGGTAATGCAAATCTAAAACCAGAGTTGATCCAATCATTTGAATTAGGATACAACAAAGACTGGTCGAAGGTCACTATCTATTCTGTATTATTTTATAGACATTCAACTGATGCGATTAGATACTTTACTATGCTTAAATCAAATGGGGTAGCATTAAGCCTACCTATAAATTTTGGCAATGTATCATCTTATGGTCTTGAGAATATTTTTACACTTAAGGCTACACGTGTTTATGATTTCAACGTAAGCTTATCTACTTTTCAACAACACTTTAACGGTGCCATTGAGCAAGAAAATATTACTAAAAATGTATTCTGTTGGTATGGAAAATGGATAAATAATATCAATGTATGGAATAACGGAAAATTACAAGTCTCTGAAATTTACAACTCCCCATTGGCAACTCCTCAAGGTAGCAGAGTAGCGATATACTATACGGATTTAGGATTTCAACAAAAAATTGGAAAAGGGAAAGGCAGGGTCGGTCTGATATTATCAGATCTATTTAATACACAGCGAAATGGCTATATACAAAATACAATGGACTTTTCCTTTACCAGAAAATCTAAAATTGATACACGCGCTATATTGCTAACTTTTGCTTACAGCTTTGGCACAACCTTTAAGGAAAAATTCATGGAGAACAAATTTCAAAATGAATAATTTGTCCAATCCAATATTCTAAAGGGATTTAACACCAGAGGCACTAGTCTAAAAAGCTTCCTATCTTATTACAGGACTAAGTAACAAAATTTAAGTAAATTGAGTTGATACCAATTCTAACAAAGGACATCTCATTTTCATGAAATTCATCTACTGCCTATTTTTTGCATTGAGCTTAAATACACTGTTTGCTTTTTCGGAGGACAAAGACAGTGTTCAATTTATTAAAAACAATGCCTTTTTCATTGACTTAATGAAACATGAATCTTCGGGATATGCTATTACTTCAACTAATCTATCAAAAGAAGCCAATTCAATTAGTCCATTATCTCAACACCATTTGATTAAAAGTGGAAATGACTTATACCTACTGATAGACCAAGGTGGTGTATTGTATAAAGCATCAAATTTTAC
>CANKGM010000235.1 GCA_947481355.1 Chitinophagaceae bacterium | reverse complement strand
TATCACCTGGTGTTATATGTTCTTCACATAGCATGCTCACTGCGGGCTCTGTCGCCACAAAAAATATGGAGGCTAATGGTATTTACCAAGGTAATCCAGCAGTTCTTGTTAAACAACGTTCTATTCATTAAGTGTTGAAATTCTCAATCATTACTGTTTCCTATAATGCTGCATCAACCATTGGTGATACGTTGAAAAGTATTGCTGATCAATCGTATGACTCTATTGAGCATATCATTATTGACGGAGCTTCTTCTGATGATACGTCGACAATCGTTGCACACTTTCCTCATGTTGCTTCCTATGTATCTGAAAAAGATAAGGGTATTTACCATGCCATGAATAAAGGCATTGAATTGGCAACAGGTGATGTAATTGGCATTCTGAATGCAGACGATTTATATTCACACCATGACGTTATACATAAAGTAGCTGAATTGTTTGAAGATAGTAGCGTTGAAGCTGTGTATGCTGATTTGAATTTTGTTGAATGGGTTGACATTAGTAAAATTAAGCGAAAGTGGAGGTCAGGTTCATACAAAGTCAACGATTTTTATTGGGGATGGATGCCTCCTCATCCCACGTTTTTTGTCAGACGAGATGTGTATAGAAAATATGGTCATTTTAATACCGTATTAAATTCTTCAGCTGATTATGAATTGATGCTTCGTTTGCTACTTAAGCATGAAATTAAGACTGCATACCTACAAGATGTAATAGTTAATATGAGACAGGGAGGTAAAAGCACTTCATCATTAAGAAATAGACTTATAGCGAATCAAGAAGATCGAATGGCGTGGGCTATGAATGGATTAAAACCTCATTATTTTACGTTAATTTTGAAGCCATTGAGAAAAATTAAACAGTTTATAAACCTATGAGTAAAGTAGCATTAGTTACAGGGGTCACCGGTCAGGATGGAGCTTATCTTACCGAATTACTTTTAGAAAAAGGGTATACTGTTCACGGCATTAAAAGAAGGTCCTCTCTATTCAATACTGATCGTATCGATCATTTATACCAAGATCCTCATGAGAAGGGGATTAAACTTACGTTACATTATGGTGATTTAACGGATTCAACCAACTTAATACGAATTATTCAAGAGGTTCAGCCCGATGAGATTTATAATTTGGCAGCAATGAGCCATGTTAAAGTAAGCTTCGACACTCCAGAATATACTGCTAATGCTGATGGTATTGGGACGCTTAGGATATTAGAAGCGGTTCGTTTATTAGGACTGACTAAAAAAACAAAAATATATCAGGCTTCTACATCTGAATTATATGGCTTAGTACAAGAAGTACCACAAAAAGAAACTACACCATTTTATCCGCGTTCACCTTATGCGGTAGCAAAGATGTATGCTTATTGGATAACAGTTAACTACCGCGAAGCCTATAATATGTTTGCTGCAAACGGAATTTTATTTAATCATGAAAGTCCATTGCGTGGGGAAACATTTGTTACGCGTAAGATAACTCGTGGTGTTTCTAAAATTGCCTTAGGACTACAAGACAAAATTTATCTTGGGAATTTAGATGCCCGTCGTGATTGGGGACATGCAAAAGATTATGTTGAAGCTATGTGGCGTATCCTCCAGCAACCAGAGGCAGAAGATTATGTAATTGCAACAGGCATTACAACTCCAGTTCGAGATTTTGTAAAAATGTCGTTTGCAGAATTAGGAATAGTCATAGACTTTAAGGGTGAAGGTGTAGATGAAAGAGGATACGTAGTTGCTGCTAACAATGCTGAATATCCTGTTGAAATTGGGAAGGAAGTTGTTGCTGTGGATGCTGCCTATTTTAGACCAACCGAAGTTGAGTTATTGATTGGAGATCCAACAAAGGCCATGACTAAATTGAACTGGAAGCCTAAATATGATTTGGCTATGTTAGTAAAAGATATGGTAAGCAGTGATGTAGCGCTGTTTAAAAAAGAAAAATTTCTGAAGGAATACGGGTTCAATGTTAAAAATCAACATGAATAATTAAAGGCTTCAACTCTTCAACTCTTCAACTCTTCAACCTCTTCAACCTCTTCAACCTCTTCAACCCTTCAATGGATTTAAACGCTAAAATATACATCGCCGGTCATCGTGGAATGGTGGGTTCAGCTGTTCATCGTTTCTTAAAAAAGACGGGGCATAAGAATTTTATCCTTAAGAATTCCTCAGAGTTAGATCTCACCAATCAACATGCCGTAAATGCATTCTTTGACGCGGAGAAACCCGAGTATGTTTTTTTAGCAGCCGCCAAGGTGGGAGGTATTATGGCGAACAATACCTATCGCGCTGATTTTATTTATGAAAATTTGATGATTGAATCCAATGTGATTCATGCTGCATATAAAATAGGGGTAAAAAAATTATTGTTTTTTGGCTCTTCTTGTATTTATCCAAAGTTTGCTCCGCAACCGATTAAAGAGGAGCATATGTTAACAGGCGTGCTAGAGCATACCAACGAACCCTATGCCATTGCAAAAATTGCAGGTATAAAACTATGTGATGCGTATCGTGCTCAGTATGGGTGTAATTTTATTTCTGTTATGCCTACCAATTTATACGGGCCGAATGATAATTATGATTTGCAGAACGCACATGTCCTTCCTTCACTGATTAGAAAATTTCATGAAGCGAAATTGAAGAATGATCCATCAGTAACAGTTTGGGGAACAGGCACACCAAAAAGAGAATTCCTTCATGTAGACGACTTAGCTGAGGCATGTTGTTTTTTAATGGAGCATTATGATGAAGAAGGCTTAGTAAATATTGGCGCAGGGGAGGATGTTACGATATCGGAATTGGCGCTTTTGATTAAAGAAGTGGTTGGATTTCAAGGGAATATTCAATTTGATCATTCAAAACCAGACGGAACTCCAAGAAAACTAATGGATGTATCTAAACTGGCTTCTTTGGGTTGGAAATATAAAATTGGACTACCTGAGGGATTGAAGAGAGTCTATGACGAATATAGTATTCAAAAAGTAAGTAATTAATTGTAATATTTTGTTTTTCTTCAAACGCAAATCAGTTCCATCTTTTCCTTTTCATCTGCTGAAAACGGACTATCATTCTCATATACTTCCTGGCATTGATGATGGGTCACCAGATTTAGACACTTCAGTGTTGTTATTGAATGGGTTAATCGATTTAGGCTATGAGCATTTTGTAGCTACGCCCCATATTATGCAAGATATCTGGCAGAACAATAATGCCTCCATTGAATCAGCGTATGATAAACTTAGTCAGCATTTGAATAATGTAAGTATTCAAAATAGTGTAAGGCCCGCCGCTGAATATTTGCTTGATGAAAACTTCCAGCAGTTGCTGGAAAATAGGGAGCCGTTGCGTACTATTCATGAAAACTGGGTATTGATTGAAATTTCATTCATTCAACCACCGATTCAATTGAAGGATATTATTTTTGAAATGCAGATGCAAGGCTATCAACCTGTATTTGCTCATCCCGAGCGATATCATTATTATTTTAGTAAAAAAAGCGAACTGCAGGATATTAAATCTGCAGGCTGTTTATTTCAATCAAACTTACTCTCCTTCTCTGGATATTACGGTCCAGATGTTTTGCGTTCCGCAGAATGGCTCGCTAGCCAGAATATGGTCGATTTACTGGGTACAGATATTCACCATGAGCGCCATCTTGGTGGTTTGCGTCAATTAAAGCAAACAAAAGCCTTGGGTTTGGTACTAGACGCAATATCTTCTTAATCTCACTTAAAATAGCAGGGTAAAATTCTTCTTTGGGTCCTGCTCAACAATTTCACACCTTTCTTTGTTAATTAGTCAATGAACGCATTTACCATAAAAGATTTAGAAAACCTTACTGGTATAAAAGCCCATACAATTCGTATTTGGGAGCAACGGTATGATTTTTTAAAGCCACAGCGAACGGATACTAATATTCGTTATTAT
>CANKGM010000234.1 GCA_947481355.1 Chitinophagaceae bacterium | reverse complement strand
TCATACTCACCAGAATGAGTTAATGCAGTATTGAAATAGTCAATAGTAGATTTAAACTGATGATTGCCATCAAAAAATATCATTTTAGATCCTTTCATTGAGATTAATGCTGGCTCAAGTTGATCATCAAAATTGCCAACCACCTGCCGAATGTTAAGCAGTCCATTTTGCTCAAAAACACTCTTTGCAACTTGGGCGACTTCAGATGCTCCCTCGATGGTTATAACGCCATAGCTAGGCTTAGCTAAGGCTAAATAGCTTGTTGTAACCCCCAATGAAGTCCCCAACTCCAATATAGAGTCAATAGAATAATATTTCGCAATGCGAAATAACAATGTAGAATACTTAGTAGGCTTAACTGCATATTTGGCTATGCGAGCAACACTTCGTAATGGTCGCTTTTCAATCCCGGACCCAGCTCCTAAGTCATGAACCAAAAGGTATTCATCAGACTTCTTAAACTCCTTTAGTTGCCGATGCACTATATCAAACCCTTCGTACCTTATCCTCTTATTCTGAAGTACATTAGTAATGAAATCGAATACAAAAGGAGAATGGGTGCCATGCCCTTTTGAATTCGAAGCAGTTAGGTAATACCTAATGTATTTGAAGGCTAGTTGAAATCGATTGTACATTGAACGATCTCTTATGATTGAATGATTTTTTCCCAGGTCTCAAAGGAATAGCCAAATAAATGCTTTTCATCCTTGTGCATAGTTACAGAGTCGATCAACTTGAACTGTTCTTCATCTAGCTTAGGAAAAAATACAGTTGCCTCGGTAAAGTTTCCATCAACCCGCGTTAAGTAAATTTTATCAGCAATGGAAATAGTTTGTTTATAAATTTCCCCACCACCAATCACAAAGACTTCATTGCAATCGGTTTCGGAAGCTCTTTCAATAGCCTCTTGTAAACTTGAAACAACCCAAAGATTTTCTTGAAGTGGCAATGAATTCTTATCTCGAGTGATAACAATATTAATTCTCCCTGGCAAAGGTTTTCCTGCAATAGAAACAAATGTTTTTCGCCCCATGATCATTGGCATTCCCCATGTAAGGTTTTTGAAAAACTTTAGGTCGTTAGGTAAATGCCAAAGCAGTTTATTATTTGCTCCAATGGCATTATCTTCTGCTAGCGCAACAACCAAAGAAATTATCATAATAAAACAAGTTGATATATTGACGTTAAACTGACATTAAACTGCCACTGGCGCTTTTATTCCTGGATGCGACTGATATCCTTCTAAAGTAAAATCTTCAAATGTAAAAGAAAAAATATCCTTCACTTCAGGATTAAGCTTCATGGTGGGCAAAGGAAATGATGATCTAGAAAGCTGCAATTCAGCCTGAGCCATATGGTTGTTATACAAGTGCACATCGCCAAAGCTATGAACAAAATCGCCCGGCTCAAGTCCACACACTTGTGCAACCATCAAAGTAAACAATGCATAGGATGCAATATTGAAAGGCACACCCAAAAAAACATCAGCTGATCGCTGATAGAGTTGACATGATAATTTTCCATCTGCTACATAAAACTGAAACAAGGTATGACAAGGCATTAATGCCATATATGGAAGATCACCTACATTCCAAGCACTTACGATTAATCTTCTGCTATCAGGATTCTTTTTTATTTGATCAATTAAATCTGTTATCTGATCATGCACTTTTCCATCAGCACCAGTCCAACTCCTCCATTGCTTACCATACACCGGACCTAACTCGCCCTCTTCATCGGCCCATTCATCCCATATACTCACTCCATTGTCTTTAAGGTAACGAATGTTTGTTTCCCCTTTCAAAAACCATAATAACTCAATAATAATACTTCGCAAATGAAGTTTTTTTGTGGTAACCATTGGAAAGCCGTCCTTCAAATTGAATCTCATTTGATAACCAAATACACTCCGTGTTCCAGTTCCTGTGCGATCACTTTTATTGGTACCGTGAGCAATGATATGTTTCAAAAGATCCAAATAAGCCTGCATGACTAAACTATTTTTTTATGAATATATTATTTAATGATTTCATTGATCACCTTCCCAATACTGCCACTTGGCTGTTGAATGCCAAGCAACGCGGCTAGTGTAGGTGCAATATCGGTCATATAAATTTCTCGATGTGAATTTCCTTGCTTTATACCGCATCCCATCCAAAGCAATGGGATATGTGCATCATAAGCATACATGGAACCGTGTGTTGAACCAGTAGCCCCTCCAAAAAAATAGCCTGGCTTATACACAACCTGAATATCCCCTGATAGTTTAAAGTTATACCCCTTGATAAACATTTCTTTCAATTCACTAGGCAGATTTACTGCTTGTATATTTCCATTATCATAGGCCACAAGTACATCAGGCGACTTATTCAGTTCTCCTAAAAAAAATGACTTAAAGCTATTTAAATCAATTTTAGCAGAATCAAGCAAACGACTATTTAAATAATACTGTCCGTTAAGCTCGTCTGCAATAATTCCGGTTAGGCCAAACTTCTTTTCTGTGGATGCAACAGCAAGTAAATTTTTTTTCATTGATTTTCCGGGTAGCTTATGCTGCTCCATAAATGCAGTAACATGAGCTACTGCATGGTCTGCAGTTAAGAAGAAGGTATACTTTCCTTTACCCACCTTATCATCAAGGTAATCAAAAAAAGAAGCTAATTCTTGGTCCAATTTAATATAAGCATCTTCAATCTCAACAGCATTAGGACCAAATGCATGTCCGATATAATCAGTACTCGATAAACTAATGGTCAAAAAATCAGGGATACTATCTTCCCCCATATGTTCAGCTTCAATCGCAGCCTGTGAAAAAGCTAGCGTTATAGCCACTCCTGAAGGAGTAGATGAAATGGAGCCATAGCTCTTGCCTATATTTCCATCAAGGTTTCGAGGGAAAGGATTGTTTTTTAGACTATTGTCGCTTGTGTCGCTTTGGGTATAGGACGAAATTGGATAACTCAAGCTCCAAGGAATGCGATAAAGAGAGTCTACGATTTTTCTATTATTGAATATTGTTACCCAAGGAGCCAATTCGTTCATATACCAAGAACTCGTAATAAAATTGCCAGAAGTGGCATCATACCAATAGGCCGCATTCGGAGTATGCCCCGCCGGAAGAATACTACCTCGATCTTTTATGGCTACGCCAATTACCTTGGATCTAAAATTTGTGGCTAGCTTAAGTTCATCAGTTATTGTCGTTGTAAGTAGGTTTTTAGGCGACATTAAATTTCCTCTTTTGTCTGTACCTAACAAACGAACTGAATCATCTTGTACACAATAAACCTGCTTTTGTAACAATTTATCATACCAATCATTTCCAATAATTCCATGAATCGAGGGCACAGAACCAGTATAAATTGTAGCATGACCGGCGGCAGTTACTGTTTGCGCATAAGGAATCATGGTGTTATCGCACGAGAACCCCTCTTTTAGCATTCTTTTAAATCCTCGATTCCCAAATCGCTCCTGAAATCGAGTGAGGTAATCCCAGCGCATTTGATCTACTACCAACCCGACTACTAAACGGGGCATTGGCCTAGCCAACTGCCTTTTCTGTGCCAAAACAACAGAAACCTGAATAAGCAAAATTAATACGATTAGACGCCTTTTTACCATAATAACCATTTCACCAATTGAACAAAGATACGGGTAATGACAATTTTTGAATATCCTAACCGCAATTATATGATTAAGTGATATTGTCATAAAAATTAAAAAAATTATCTTTGTAGTGCTTAAACATCTTAATTCTAAATACATGGCTGATATCTTCGAAAGACTTATTAAAAATTATGGACCGCTTGGACAACATCGTGAGCGTGCCCATGGGTATTTCGCATTCCCAAAATTGGAAGGTGAAATTGGAAATAGAATGAATTTCCGCGGTAAAGAAAAAATAGTATGGAGCTTAAATAACTACCTAGGTTTAGCAAATC
>CANKGM010000233.1 GCA_947481355.1 Chitinophagaceae bacterium | reverse complement strand
TTTTCATGAGGAGTGATATTGTCTGCAATACAAATAATCTTGGTGTAATTGTTTTTTGCAACATACCTTAATATAGTGCCTAAGCATGGGCCCATAAAGGGAATCCAATAGCGAACAATAATGATGTTTGGTTTCTTATCTCGTAGTTCACGCCCAACTTTAATCCAATTCAATGGATTAATTGAATTGACCTTCTGCTTAATGGTCAAGTTCAGCGGGGGCGGTGCATCGGAAAACTGTGTTTTACCTGGAAACAAGAATGATGGATATTGAAGTGAAAACGTATATAGTTCAGTGTCAAAACCACTATCATTAAATTCTTTAGCAAGTCGTTCTGTAAATGAAGCGATTCCTCCGCGATAAGGATAGGATGGACCTAAAAAAACAATTGACTTTGGAAGTGATTGATTTTGCATATCTAAAGGCTATATGCCTTTTTTGCATTCAATATTATACGCATTTCGTTCAGGGGAATTTCTTGAAACGAGTTCGGCAATAAATCCAGCTAAAAAAAGTTGTGTTCCAATGATCATGGATGTTAATGCAAGAAAAAAAGAAGGCCGATTGGTTAACGAAAAATGAATATCATATACCTTATTTCCAATTAAATATAGACTGATTATAAGTCCAATCATAAACGCAAGGGAACCAAGTAAGCCGAAAAATTGCATCGGTTTTTTCCCGAATTTGCCAATAAACATGATCGTAGTCAAATCCAAGAATCCATTTACAAAACGTTCTATTCCAAATTTGGAGGTACCGTATTTCCTAGCGCGATGTTCTACTTCCTTTTCTGCTATTTTAGTAAACCCTGCCCATTTTGATAGCACCGGAATATAGCGATGCATTTCTCCATACACCTCAATATTCTTAATTACATTATGATCATAGGCTTTGAGTCCACAATTGAAATCATGCAATTTAATACCTGACATTTTTCGGGTAACAGCATTAAAAAACTTAGAAGGTATATTCTTAGTTAATACATTATCAAAACGTTTTCTTTTCCAACCACTGATCAAATCAAGCTTATTGTTTTTAAGCATATGGTATAGACCAGGAATCTCATCAGGACTATCTTGAAGGTCTGCATCCATCGTGATGATTACATCACCTAATGCTTCTCTAAATGCTACATTCAATGCAGCACTTTTGCCGTAATTGCGTTTGAACTTAATCCCTTTTATACATGAGTTTTCTTCATGTAATTGTTCTATTACTGACCATGATGTATCCGTGCTTCCATCATCCACTAATATCACTTCATAGCTAAAGTTATGGGTATCCATAACACGACTTATCCAAGAACAGAGTTCAGGGAGTGATTCGGCTTCGTCTTTCAGTGGTATGATTACAGAAATATTCATTTACGCGTGTTGAAATGGAGTAGGAGGATTCTTTTTGGTAATGGCTGCACCAATCAATGAACCAATTGCACCAAAAAATAAAGTACCAAAAATGGTGCCCCCAATAATAAGAGGCCAGAAAAATTTCTTTGTAAAACTCAATCCCATTTCAATTTGTTCATCTGAAGGTTGTGGATTTTGTTCTAGCATTTTTTGTCTAGTTATTTCCAACATTTTATCTAGCATTTCAGGGAAAGCCAAATTAAAAATTACTTGAAAGACTAGGATCAAAATAGTAGCGAAAGCGCTTGCTTTAAATCCAAAAGCAAATAAATCACCAAAACTCAATTGATTGTGTTTTGCGTTTCCATAATCACGAACGAAATAGACTAGTGCGATAAACATTAAAACGGTACTAATCCAACCAAGACTTTGATTTTGGATTTGATCTGTAATAATGAGGATAACAGATGATAAAATCGTGATAGCACCCATGATGCCACCAACTAAAAAATGCGTTACGGGTTTCTTTTCCATGTTATGATTAGCTTAAGTGTATATTATTGTTTAGTATAGTAGCCAATACTTTTCCCTTTAATTTCTTTCCGACGAAAGGAGTGTTGGATGATTTTGATTTGATAGTTGCTGCTGAGAATTCATATTCAATTGTTGGATTGAATAGTGTTAAGTCAGCTGTTGATCCAACTTCGATGGTGTTGGTTAAGTTGACTATTTTCCTCGGATTCACACAGATCAACTCCAAGATTTTGTCGATCTCTATATTTAATATTCCAAGAACACCAAATGCAGATTCTAGTCCAACCATACCCGCTCCTGCATATTCAAATTCACAATTTTTCTGGTCAAGGTTTTGTCCTGTATGATGAGAACTGATACAGTCGATATCACCGTTTTTCACAGATTCAATTAGCGCTAGCCTTTCAGATTCTGTGCGAAGAGGAGGGTTGACTTTTAGGTTCGTGTTGTAATCTATCAGATCATTTTCAGCAAAATATAAGTGATGTGGTGTAGCAGAGACGGTTACATTAATTCCTGCTTGCTTAGCGTTTCGGATTGTATCGATTGATTTTTGAGTCGTTACTCCAGTTAGGTGCAGTTTAGAATCGGTGTATTGAGCCAATTCAATATCCCTAGACACCATGATATCTTCAGCGAGTGCTGGTTTTCCGGGTAGTCCAATTTGGGTGGATACAATTCCTTCATTCATTTGTCCATTTGGAGCAACTGATTGGTCTTCTGGCAGTTGAATGATGAGTCCTTTGAATGCTTTCACATATTGCAGGGCTTTAATCATTAATCCGGATGACTGCACTGGTTTTGAACCGTCGCTGAAGGCTAGGGCGCCTGCATTTTTCATTTCAACCATTTCCGTTAATTCTTTTCCTTCGGTGTTTTTAGTGATAGCACCTATGGGATGGAGGTTGACTGGGAAGGGGTGATGATTGTCTGTGATATAGTGAACACCGGTTTTATGTTGAACAACTGGTTTTGAATTTGGGGTTAACAATACATGGGTGAAACCACCTTGAGACGATGAAGCTGCAATGGTGTGCAGTGAATCTTTATGTTCATACCCGGGGTCGGTACCTGATACAAATAGATCCACCCAACCTGGAGAAACATGTAGGTGTTCAAATTCTACAATGTGATCAGCATTCGCTTTTATGTTTTGGGCAATTTCGGTAATAATTCCGTTTGATATCAATAAATCAACTGACTTATTGTGGAATGTGGAGTGGATATCCTTTATCAGTGCCTTGCGGACGAGAATCGTCATAATTGAGGAATTACTCGAAGATAAATCATTGTAGGTAATTTACGAACTGTTATGGGCTAAAATAAGCATAGTTTCAATAACTTTGTACACTCATTTCGGGAAGTGGCGCAGTCCGGTAGCGCACTAGGCTGGGGGTCTAGGGGTCGCAGGTTCGAATCCTGTCTTCCCGACAATATAAATTAGCCTTGGCGAAAGCCGAGGCTTTTTTGCGCGCGAGTGTTGAAAGCTTGATTTCAAAAGTGAGCGCGGAAAAAAGCCAAAGAAGGCGAAGCCTTAAAGGCTAATTTGTATTAGTCACACCCCACCAAGGAGAGCCGAAGGCAAACCTGTCTTCCCGACAAAAAAGAAAAAAACCTCTGCATTTTGATGAGGTTTTTTCGTTTAATGCCTAAAAATTATTTTTTGAAAAATTAAGCAGTTAATGACATAGGTAATAATAATAAAAATGGTACACATAAATCATAATTGGTTGACACATATTTAGGCCCCATTGACATTTTTCCATAGTAGGACTTTAATCTGTTTTGATATAATTTCTCTGATTGTATGAACCATGCTTTTTTTCCTAATTGTTGTGATAAAAACCATTTTTCTAAAAGCCTAGCCATTCTTCCATTACCATCTGCAAATGGATGTATTTTTACGAATACTAGATGAACCATTGCAGCATAGTAAAACAATTCATTCATTGTCATCTCTCTTGCAATCAGAATTTTCAAATCTTTATATAGCTTTTCCATTTCTTGAACTACTATTTCTTTTTTCGCACCTTCATATATTTTAATGCCACCTCCGAAGATAA
>CANKGM010000232.1 GCA_947481355.1 Chitinophagaceae bacterium | reverse complement strand
TTAGGACTTCTTTTGCACAAACAGGTATTGATGCTGCTCCATATCAAACCAAAGAATACTTTAGCGTAACTCCTGGTGGTGGTATCAGCAAGAGTCAATCTAAGCCAGCTGTTGATTTAAAGCCTGAGCTTACTTCTTCTGGTGAATTAGGGGTTGACTTAGCATTCCTTAACAATAGAATTTCTACAGATGTTACATTATACAAAACCAACTCAAAAAACCAGTTGGTTAACGTAGCAACTCCTCCAGCATCAGGTTATTCAAGCAAATTCATCAATGCTGGTGATGTACAGAATAAAGGAATAGAAATTACATTGAATTTTGTACCAGTGAAAACGAATGATTTCTCTTGGTCTTTCTATGTGAACTATGCTAGAAACTGGAACCAGGTTATTTCAATTTCTCCAAACTCTCCTGAGTTTGTATTGGGATCAGACGGTTTCATGAACTATACTAAGATCGTAGAAGGAAAGCCTTTCGGAGAAATGTATAGCAGAGGTTTTGTACGCAATGCAGCAGGTAAAGTTGTTGTGTTACCAAGCGGACTTCCTCAAATCACAGGTGCTCAAAATGTATATGTAGGAAATAGCCGTCCTGATTGGATTGGTGGTTTGGGTAACAGATTTACATATAAAGATTTTGCGCTGAGCTTCCTCGTTTCAGCTAGGATTGGTGGTGTAGTAACTTCTTTTACAGATGCTAACGTTGTTGGAGATGGATTCGCTGCTAAAACCCTAGTTGGAAGAAGTGGTTGGGTAGTAGATGGTGTAACGGAAGATGGTTCTAAAAATACGGTTGAAACAACTGCTGAAGCCTATTGGATGTCAGTAGGTGGTAGAAATACTCCAGCAGGTGAAGCATTCACGTATTCAGCTTCAAACATTAGATTGAGAGAACTCGTTCTAAGCTACAATATTCCTCAAAAGAAAATAGCAAAAACTCCATTTAAGGGTGCAACACTATCCTTAACTGGACGTAACCTATTCTTCTTAATGAATAAAGCACAAGGATTTGATCCGGAATTGGTTGTATCTACTGCAAGTGGTTTAATAGGAACTGAGTCTTTCTGCTCGCCTTTTACACGCAGTCTTGGACTTAACCTAAACCTTAATTTTTAATTATTAAAAAATAATAGTTTATGAGAAAATACACTAACGGTTATAATCTTTTCGTCTACTTCTGCATGCTGGCATTATTGTCTTCATGTACTAAAGGGTTCGATGAATTAAATACCGACAAAACAAAAATCGAAACATTAGCTCCTAAGCAGTTGGACAAGTTGTTCAGTAGTGCTGAATATGGAGGTATCTTGAATACGGATCAGTGGGCAGGTGGCTACCAGCTACTTGTATCTCTTGCTTCTGACGAACAAGCTCAGTTCTTCTCTTGTACTCAAAAAGCATTCCCAAGTGATCGTAATGCAATGGTGGGTCGTTGGATAAATGGTGGATGGGGCGCTTTCCTTAATGGAGCTTCTACCCTGCAAACCATTTTGGATCAAACTGGTCCAAATTCACCTTCACCTCGTCCTGTAGAAGAAGCGGTGGCTAAAGTATGGAAATCGTACATCTTTATTCCGATGACAGATTTCTTTGGTCCTCTTCCTTATTCTACAATTGGAAATGGTCAAGACGTTGTTGAATATGACTCTCAAGAGTTTATTTACACAGAAATTTTGAAATCTTTGGGTGAGGCGATTACTGTACTTTCTCAAAATCAAGATAAATCAGCGTTTGCTACAGGAGATGTGATTTATGGTGGTAACATCACACAATGGTTGAAGTTTGCGAACTCAATCAGGTTGAGAGCTGCTATGCGTATTTCAAAAGTAAATCCAAGTCTTGCAAAAACTGAAGCTGAAGCTGCTGCTGCTGGCCCCGGTGGTTTAATTACTACCAATGCTGACAACGCTGCACAAAAGCCAACTCCTCCAGGATACCTTAACCCACTTGGGGTTATATCAGAGTGGGGTGAATTTAGAATGAGTGCTTCTATGGAGAGTGTGCTTAAAGGATATGAAGATCCTAGGATGATGGCGATGTTTCAGGAGTCCAAAAATGGTGGTTACAAAGGGTTGAGAAATGGCTTGACCATTGAACAGATGTCAGAGTCATTCAACGACAAAGACAACAACAGTAACGTGGTTCCAAGATTCCAAAATGGTGCTGCTGTTTCAGAGCCTTTCACAATTTATGCTGCTGCAGAGACCTGGTTTAATCTAGCTGAAGCTAAATTAAACGGTTGGAACGTTGGTTCTGCATCTGCTCAAGACTTATATGAAGGTGGTATTGCCGCATCTATGGATCAGTGGGGCTACACAGGTGCACCTGTTGCCAATTACATTGCTAGCCACAATACTCCTGCTCCATTTGAAGGTCCATCTGAATATGCTGCTCCACCATTGTCTGATATCACTGTAGCTTGGGCTGCAACTGAAGAAAAGCAACGTGAGCAAATTGGTACTCAAAAATGGATCGCTTTGTGTCCAACTATGAGCACTGAAGCTTGGGCTGAATTCCGCAGAACTGGATATCCTAAGTTGTATGATAGGATTAACAACGAAAATCCAGATGCATCTACAGCTGCTGGATCAGTTAAACGTTTAATTTTCCCTCCTAGTGAAGCCGTAGTTAATAAAGGTGGTTACGATGGTGGTGTTACAAAATTGGGCGGTCCTGATAAATCAAGTACTCCTCTTTGGTGGGATAAATAATTATCTCTTACCTATATAAAAAAAGGCCATTCTAAACAGAATGGCCTTTTTTTATGATCTATAATTAATTATGTGTGTCTATAAGGTTTGACCGAAAATGCCCATAGGGTTCTACCCAACAATGATTTGATCAATTTGACCAGCAACTTCTAATGCTGTGTGCTTGCCAGTGTCATGAAAAATCAATGACTTATTCCTCTTATCAAACAATTTGACCTCCACTTCTGATGACATGCTTTCTTCTATTCGCCCATCCATCAGTCCAAGTATTGGCGAGGCTAATGCAGTTGCTTGATCACGTTTAGCCTTTATTTCAAGACGGTATTTATTGTTTTCAAGTACAATGTCAACCTCTTTGTCGTTTGCAAATGATTTTTTAAGTCTTGTTCTGTTATAGGTTGTAAACTGAATTAATTTGTTATGTATATATAGTCCTGCAATAAAGCCTACAAAAGAACTACCGAGCCAAGGTATTTTTGCAACAGAGGTTTTTAAGGAAATCCCAGGTGTGGTAAAATGGTTGGATTGAAGCCATATATAGGCAGATGGGAAAGACCTCCCCCAGTCTTTTTCAATGTAGCCTCTACCGTTTTCAAAATCGATTTCTTCATCTTCTATTACCAATTTGCCTGATATGCTGTGATCCATGCTTACAATTCCATGATAACACTCCATAAATGGAACAAAAGAAAATGGACCCATTATACCTGGAGAAAAGATGGAATTTGGCCATGGTTTATTCCCATTAAACCTAAGCGTGCCAACTGCACCTGGAAGGTTTAGTGTAATAGAGGATGAAGAAAAACTGTTTGTATTTACTTCTACATAAAATTCTGTAGTAGATGGCTTGAAGTCAATTGCTGGAAATTTGTGGTATAGAGCTGTCTTTTTTCTTCCATTGAGCACTTGCACGAAGGATTGTTTGTTTCCCTCTTTATCCATGGCAATGCCAGGAATGAAAGCAAATGCTTTAGATCCGTCTGCATTGACTACTTTAAAGTACCAGCCTTCGAAATAGTTTTTTTGTTTGCCCCATCCTTGAAAATAAGGGGGATTAAAAAAGGCATTAATTTTTTTGAAAATCATTTGATGGATTAAATCTCCTCAAATTCTATGTAATCCCCTTTGGCAGCACTCTTTGGTGGCGATTTATGAGGTTGACGCGTTGCTTGTTGATGAAAATCTTGATTGGTGTTTTGTCTTACCGAATCAAATTGCTTTTTTACTTGTCTTGTTGTTTTGTATAC
>CANKGM010000231.1 GCA_947481355.1 Chitinophagaceae bacterium | reverse complement strand
GATCTCTGTACTTAATTATTCTAGCAGAAAGTTTTTGCCCAATGCCCGGAGCCAAGACAAGCTTATTACTATCTGCCAAATTCAGATCAAAAGTTAATTGTTCATGCTGCTTTTCCCTATAAACTAGCTTAACCCGGACATCTTCTTTCAGGTCAGTCAATATAACATATGGCATCAAGCGTTCTGCTTGGTCTGGTGATAAACCAAAGATCTTCTTCAAATCTTGCCTGTCGCGAAACCTACCACCAGATGCAACATACTTTAGGATAGTTTCTGCTGTTTTCTCTCTAACTCCTAGCTTGAGCCATTCGCGTTTCCCAATAGTATTGGGATCAAAATTGAATAATGATTGTGTATCACTTTTAGCATACGCATTAAGATGATTTACAGAATTATGAAACTGCGTCGTTGAATAGACCAAAGAGTCGTTTTTAAACTTTTTTATTTTTGCATCGAGTATAGTTACCTCAACTGAACCCGTATCGATATTTTCGTTGCTAAAGAAAACAGGCAATACCCAAATACATGTTGAAACAAAGAGCAACACATAAATTCCGGTTCGTTCTTTTTTTGAGAAATCAAAGAATTGTAAGAGTGTTTTCTTCATGAAGAGAAAACAAAAGTATATCGCACACCTACATATGCAATGAGAAAATCATCTTAAAGATTAAGTATTATTCACATGAAGAACCAATCCATCATGAGCAAGAAACATTCCTTTTGGAAGTGAAGCACTCACCTCATCGTGGAGACCCATTTGGTGGCTTAAGTGAGTAAAGTATGTGGTTGGAATTTCAAGTTCCGTGGCCAAGTCGATGGCTTCTTGTAGAGTAAAATGAGAGAGGTGCTTTTCTTTTCTAAGTGCGTTAATAACCAAGACTTGGCTTCCCTTAATTTTTTCTTTTTCTGAATCATCTATATGATTCGCATCTGTGATATAAGTAAAGTCCCCAAATCGATATCCATGAACATCCATCTTCAGATGCCTAACCTTGATGGGAATAAAATCAATATCCATCACTGAAAAAGGTGCCTGATCGATGAGATTTAAGTCGAGTTGTGGTATCCCAGGATATTTTTTATCAGCGAAAGCATAATAAAAATCGCGTCTCAATGCATCGCATGTTTCTGTATTTGCAAAAAGCGACATGGGGCGTTGAGAAATAAAATTATAGGCTTTTATATCATCTAAGCCCGCAATGTGATCCTTATGAGAGTGCGTAAACAAAACAGCATCTAAATGCGCAACATTTGAACGCAGCATTTGGTAACGAAAATCTGGGGTAGTATCGATAACAACAACTGTCTTGTCCGACTTAATCAAAATACTGCTTCTTAACCGGGTATCTTTTATATTTTTTGAACGGCAAACAATACATTGGCAAGCAATCATGGGAACTCCGCTACTCGTTCCAGTTCCCAAAAATTCTATTGTATGCCCCAAGTAGGATTGATTTAGGTATAATGCTAAAAATGAGACTAATTAAGCGACCATCACTGGTTTCGTGATAACTTCCTCAAACATTTTTTTGCTTTCAGCGCTCAAGTGATCAGCTTCAATATTCAAAATAGGCAGTAAATCAATTAAGGTATTAATTCTTCCCTCGGTTTGCAAAAATTTATTTAAGACTACCACTCGCTTAGATTCCAAGATGCAATATCCACTTTGGAAAGTTCCTCTCTCATAACGTATAATATATCCAACCTCAGATACAATCTTTTCTATTTTTTCCAACGTAGCGGGTGTATATCGGATTTTCATTGTTTGGGTTTTTACAAATTTACTGAATGATAAAAGTCATTCTGCAGTGAATCGGAATTAGTTGTAAACATTTTGCCCCTTATTTGTTAATAATCATAAACAGAATCATTGATGTCTTCACCAATGGAGAAAAAATTAACAAAGAATAAAGTATATGAGCTTGTTTTACCATATATAGAAATTGAATAAACTTGACTAAATCCATATTTGCCTTCATACCTTTGCCAAGGGCCTAATAAAAAAATAATTAAAGTATTCATGTCATTTAGAAAAATCATAAACGACCCTGTACACGGATTCATTACTATAAGTGACCCGCTTATATTTCAGCTTATTTCACATCCGTGGTTTCAGCGCTTGAGAAGAATTAATCAAATGGCAATGTCTTACTTGGTCTATCCAGGTGCTGTTCACTCTAGGCTTCATCATGCACTTGGTGCATACCATTTAATGCATAATGCATTGTACGAGCTGAGGACTAAAGAAATTGAAATTACACCCGCTGAAGAGCAAGCTGCTAAAATTGCCATTTTACTTCATGATATTGGACATGGTCCATTCTCACATGCACTTGAATCATTACTCGCAAAGGATATCGAACACGAAACCCTTTCGTTGATGATCATGAAATCGCTGAATGAGGAAATGGATGGAAAGCTCTCCATGGCTATTGAAGTGTTTAAAAATACATATCATAAAAAATTTCTGCATCAACTTGTCAGTGGTCAGTTGGATGTTGACCGAATGGACTATTTAACAAGAGATAGTTTTTATACGGGAGTAATTGAAGGAATGATTGGATATGATCGAATCATAAAAATGATTACTGTTCATGATGGGGAACTTATGGTTGAAGAGAAGGGAATCTATACTATTGAGGAATTTTTGGTTTCTAGAAGATTAATGTATTGGCAAGTATATCAGCATAAGACTGTTTTAAGTGCAGAAATGACCCTTGTTAAAATTCTCGAACGGGCGAAGTGGTTATTTCTAAAAAATAGATTACGTGTAGACGAAGACAATCGATTAGGCAAACTCCTTTTCAAAGAAATAATCCACTTTGAAAAATCTCATTTAGCCATGTTTTGTGATTTGGATGATAGTGATATACTTTTTTCTATAAAAAACTGGAGAACCCACCCTGACCCAGTACTCTCTTTGTTGTGTAATGCCCTTTTAAGCAGAGACCTTCTAAAACTTAGGTTACAATCCGAACCTATAACTATTGAAGAATTAGCTGAAAGAAAAGAGGCATTGGAGGCAAAACTTTCTATTTCATCAGAAGATAGCTCCTTTTTAGTATTCCTTGGCGAGGCTGAAAATAGCTTATACGATCCCAACAATGAAAAAATCAATATGCTATTCAAAGATGGTCGGGTTCGAGATATCTCTCAAGTAGACACACCGCTCATCCATCAAAACCTATCACGTCCTGTAAAAAAATTTTACATTTGTTTTTACCAACCCTAGTTTGGGAAGTCGAACCATCATTAACAATCTGGAAATAGGGTTTTAATCCACTAACCGGATTCAACATTATAATATGCAGTTTTCAGCACAACAAATAGGCGCTTTAATTGGGGGAAAGATTGAAGGAGATGCCAATCAATCTATTGCTGCATTTGCCAAAATCGAGGAAGCTAAGCTATCAGATCTTGCATTTTTAGCTAATCCTAAATATGAGGAATTCTTATATACAACACAAGCAGGTATTGTTATAATTGATGAAAAGCTTGAATTAAAGTACCCTATCAATTCAACATTGATTAGAGTAAAAGATCCATATGCCTCATTTGCCCAGCTCATGCAACATTATCAGCAGATTTCAGCCCAACAATTGGTAGGCATTCAGGAGCCATCTTATATACATCCATCTGCAACTATTGGCAGAGATGTATTCATTGGAGCCTTTTCATACATAGGAGAACATGCTATTATTGAGGATAATGTAAAAATTCATCCCCAAGTTTTTATAGGAAATAAAGTGAAGGTTGGGCAAAATTCAGTTTTACACCCGGGCGTAAAGATTTACCATGAATGCCAGATTGGTCAAGAGGTAACTATTCATGCTGGCACCGTAATAGGAAGTGATGGATTTGGATTTGCGCCGACAGCTGATGGTTCTTATCAAAAAGTGCCTCAACTCGGCAATGTAGTTATTGAAGATCATGTTGAAATAGGTGCTAATACATGCATTGATCGAGCTACGAT
>CANKGM010000230.1 GCA_947481355.1 Chitinophagaceae bacterium | reverse complement strand
TAGTTGCTATTGAACAACATGAGATTGAATTTGAAATTATTCCCGGGATAACTGCCGCTTCAGGTGCATCGGCCTATTCGGGTATACCCTTAACAGGACGAGGGTATGCACAGGGAGTACGATTTTTAACATATAATCCAAACATCAATTATACTCAAGAAGGTTGGAAGCAACTTGCTACAAGTAATGATACCCTCGTATTTTATATGGCGGTAAAAAATATATGTGGCTTAGCAGAAATCTTATTGCGCTATACCAAAAAGCCTAATACCCCTATGGCATTGATTGAGCAAGCAACAACTGCTCATCAGAAAATACATACAACAACATTGCAGCAGTGTGAGCATGATTTTAGAGACAAACAGTTCAGTTCACCATCTTTAGTAATTATTGGCGATGTAGTTGAACTTCATCAGCGCTTCAATTGGTTAAATGTTGATGTTGAAACAGGCAGTGTGTTTAGGGAATTGGTAAAATAAACGTTAAACAGTTATTATGCTTCAGGAGACTCGATTTAAACAGTTACAAGAAATAATAGATGCGTCTACTCAAGATGAGTTGATATGGATAAATGGCTATCTAAATAATATCTTATCAGCTAAGTCACCCAAGTTGACAAGCGCTGCAATCGCATCAAGTGGTATTAAAAAAATGACAATCCTTTTTGGGACAGAGACAGGTAATTCAAAAAATTTAGCCATACAGTTTGCCAGTGCTGCAAAAAAGCAAGGTGTGATGGTAAAACATGGTGGACTGGATCAATATCGTCTTAGTGATTTATCTAAGGAAGAGTATTTATTTATTGTTGTAAGCACACATGGTGAAGGGGAGCCTCCCGAAACGGCCAAAAAATTCTATGACTATATTCATGATAATTCTTTGTCTCTAAGCCATATAAATTATGGTATTTTGGCTTTAGGAGATTCGTCGTATCCTCTTTTTTGTAAAACAGGAGAGGATATAGATAATCAATTGAATTTACTTGGAGCAACAAGGTTATTCTCATTAAAGAAATGTGATGTTGATTACGAAGAAGATGCAAAAGATTGGTTTCAGCAGATACTTGGTTATAGTACATCTTCAGAAATTCATTTAGCTCCAATAGCAAACGAAGTTGCTAAGCAATCAGTTGCAAAAAAAGTTGGAAAAAAATATTATAAAGGAGAAGTCGTTACAAATATCAATTTAAATGATAGTGGGTCACTTAAGGAGACTTATCATATTGAAATAACAAGTGATGAAGTGATTGAGTATGAAGCTGGAGATGCTTTAGCTATGATTCCCTCTAATGATGAATCAATTGTGGATTCAATATTAAAAAAAGTGGGTATTGATTCAGAGACACCCATTACTACTGCAAAGCACAGCGGCACTGTTAAGGAACTTTTGCTAAATCATTTGAATATTAGTTATCTATTAAATTCAACGATTAAGAAGTACGCCTCACTTGTTGGTGAAGACATTCAAGATATTAGAACTGATCTTCTCCATTTGCTTAATACATATCCTGTGAAGGATAATGCACAATTCATAGAGGTGATTGGTATTTTAACACCAATAGCACCAAGGCTTTATACCATCTCTTCATCACCACAAGTTCATGATACCGAAGTACATATTATTGTACGCCGGGATGAATATATTTCTGATGGTTCTAAAGGATATGGGCATTGTAGTCAGCTATTAGGGTTAACTCCTGTAGAATCAACAATTAATTTTTATATACATAAGAATAAGCATTTCAAACTTCCTAATCATGATAAAGATTTAATCATGATTGGTCCAGGTACTGGTATTGCACCATTTCGTTCGTTCTTAGCTGAGCGTGATGCGGTTGGTGCGTCCGGTAAAAATTGGTTGTTCTTTGGAGAGCATTATTTTCAAAAAGATTTCTTGTATCAAACAGAAATTCAAAATTATCTGCAAACTGATGTTTTGCAGAAAGTTAGTCTTGCATTCTCCCGAGATCAACCCAAAAAAGTGTATGTACAAGATCGAATGATGGAAGAAGGAAAAGAGTTTTTCAATTGGGTAAAAAGTGGAGCGAGTATTTATTTAAGTGGCACGAAAGATCCGATGAGTTTCGATGTAGAAAATTCGATACTTCATGTTTTTGAAAAATATGGGCAGATGTCTTCTGAAGAAGCTAAATCATATTGGGATACCATGAAAAATGAAGGACGATATCAAAAGGAAGTGTATTAAGTTCATTCTGTTCTGTCTGAGTTTAGCATTTTTAATTATCAAGCTAGGGTCAAATTTTATTTATGAGTAATGAAAAAAAGTTATCACCAGTTGAGCGTATAAAAACGTCTAGTGATGGATTGCGCGGTACATTAAAAGAAAGCCTAAACGATGCTGTAACAGGTTCGTTGAGAGACGATGATCAATCGCTTATTAAATTTCATGGTTTATACCAGCAAGACGATAGGGATAAAAGGGAAGCGCGCAGTGAAAAAAAATTAGAATGGTTATATTCTTTCATGATACGCCTTCGCTTGCCCGGTGGTTTTCTCACACCTGAACAATGGATTGGTTTGCATCATGTAGCTGGAGAGCATTCTACAGGGGTCATTAAAATTACTACGCGACAAACTGTTCAACTTCATGGAATAGTTAAGAGTCATATTAAGCCAACCATTCAGGCATTTGACACGTTGAAATTGGATTCTATTGCTGCATGTGGCGATGTAAATAGAAATGTATTATGTTCCCCCAATCCTAAACAATCCTCACTGCATGAAGAGATATATGCTTATGCTGATGAGATAAGTAAGTTGTTGTTGCCTAAAACAAGAAGCTATTATGATATATGGCTCGATGAAGAAAAGTTGATAGAACATAGTGAAGAAGACCCATTATATCAAGATCGATATTTGCCGCGTAAGTTCAAAATTGCAATTGCTATTCCTCCGAATAATGATGTTGATATTTTTGCCAACGATATCGGATTGATTGCTATAATTCAAGACGGTAAACTTCAAGGGTTCAATATAGCTGTAGGTGGAGGTTTGTCAGCAACCCATGGTAATACCGCAACATATGCAAGAGCTGCTACACTGATAGGATTTGCTTCTACCAAGGAAGATTTATTTAAAATAGTATATGAAGTTGTAACCATACAAAGAGATTTTGGAAATCGTGCCGATCGGAAATTAGCCAGATTAAAATACACCATAGATAACATGGGTGTTGAGGCTTTCAAAACGGAGCTGAATAAACGGATTGGATTTTCATTAGAAGAAGCAAAGCCTTATTCATTTACTGAGCGTAAAGATTATTATGGTTGGGAACAGTGCGACAGAGGTTTATGGCATTATACCATTTTTGTTGAAAATGGGCGTGTTCTTGATGATGAAAAAGTTGCATTAAAAACCGCTTTACTCGAATTAGCTAATCTTGGAAAGGGGAATTTTAGATTTACTGGTAATCAAAATGTGATATTGACAGATGTAAAGGCTGAGGACAAAGCAGTTGTTCAAACTATTTTAGAGAAGTATGATATCATAGCACACACAGACAGTGCTTCAGGGATACGTAAAAATTCTATGGCTTGTGTGGCATTACCTACTTGTCCTTTAGCCTTAGCTGAAGCACAGCGGTATTTACCCAGTTTGATTGATAAAATTGAACCATTATTAGTTAAGCATGAGTTAGCTCAAGAAGATATTATTACACGAATGACCGGCTGTCCGAATGGTTGTGGTCGTTCAGCTATTTCTGAAATCGGGTTTATCGGTACTGCGCCAAACAAATATAATTTGCAATTGGGTGGTGATTACGAAGGGTATCGACTGAATAAAACCTACAAAGAAAATTTAGGGGAGGATGAGTTGCTTACAGAACTTGATCAGTTATTTAACTCTTTTAAAAACGAGAGAACTCAAGATGAGCGATTTGGAGATTTCACTAAGCGAAAATATATCCTTGGTGAATAATCACATTAAGGCTTAAAATATTATTATGAATTACAATGCATTGTTTAC
>CANKGM010000229.1 GCA_947481355.1 Chitinophagaceae bacterium | reverse complement strand
GTGTATATTATTTCTGATTTGGCTTAATGTAAATCTGCGACCCAATGCGAAGTCTATTTATGTTTGTATGTAGTATGATTAACTGTTCTTCCGTTTCAACTTCGATTTTATAATAGCTCCCAAAAAATGTAATTCTTTTAATCAACCCCTCAATTCCACTGCTGTTGTCTGTGTTAATTTCAATTGATTCGGGTCTTATGAATACTGACAATTCATTGGAATGATTTGTAAAAGTTTCTTTGAGCTTTATTGAAATAGGGTTTATTAAGGTGTATTCTCCGAGTAGTCCTGCTACATATTCATTTATTGGTTTAAAGTAAATTTCTTGAGGAGTTCCTTGTTGAATAATAGTCCCTTCATACATGACAAGGATGTGGTCCGACCATGAAAGTATATCAAGCGGGTCATGCGAGACCAGCATGCATGTTATTTTTAATTTATCTGAAACATCTTGAATTACTTTTCGAATTGTTTTTTTATGGAGCATATCAAGATTCGAGAAAGGTTCATCTAATAATAATAATTTAGGTGAACCGACTAATAATTTTGCCAAACCAATTCGCTGTCTTTCTCCACCTGAGAGTTGATCTGTTTTTCGTTTAAGTAATTGATTAATTTGGCAGACTTGAAATATTTCTTCTGCTTCATAATCTGAAATTTTAGTTGCATATTCTAAAAGTTCATGCACATAATAGTTATTATGAAGTTCAAAGTGTTGCGATAGGTATGCAATGCTTTCATGTCCTGGAATTAATTTTTCATGTGGTCCTAAAACCTTTTTCCCTTCAAATTTAATTAATCCTGTTTCGGGTTCAAGTAAACCGGCTATCAATTTCAGTAGGGTGCTTTTACCAGATCCTGTTTCGCCAATTACGGAAATCTTTGAAAATTTAGGTACGCTAAACGTAGTTGACTTGAGCGTAGCGCCTTTCGATTTACTGATTTGATTTACCTCTACTAAATTCATTAAAATACATTCATCTTATGAGAATGTATGCAAATTAAACAGAATCATCGTGGATAGTATATATTTTTATTGTTTATGTATCTTGTGTATTATTTAATAAAGTATACTTATTGGCTTTAATTTATTAATTTGATCGTATAAACTGAATAGATTGATTTATCCGGCTCGTATTTACGCTTGTGCATTTTTTATAATATGTATGTTGTGTAGCGCAAAATCAATTTCACAATCTAAAGACACATCTGCTAAAAGGCCTAATATCATATTTATATTGACTGATGATCAGCGCTGGGATATGATTGGATGCGCAGGTAATAAAATTATTCAAACTCCTTTTGTAGATAGTCTTGCAACTAAAGGAGTTCGCTTCACCCATGCGATGGTTACCACACCAATCTGTGCAGCTAGTCGTGCAAGTATCATTACCGGATTATATGAACGAACGCATAATTTCACGTTTAATAGACCGCCATTACGCAAAGTATATACAGATAATAGTTACCCTTATTTGCTGAAACAATCAGGTTATAAGACTGGGTTTGTTGGCAAGTTGGGTGTAGAACTTGAAGACTCTGTTGATAGTTTATTTTCTTGGAGCAGGCAAAGTGGATTTCCATATTGGAAGGATGTAAATGGCAAAGTGAAACATTTAACGGATATTCAAGGTGATGAGGCGATAGAGTTTATTAGCCAGTCAGCATCGGATAAGCCTTTTTGCTTATCACTTAGTTTCAGTGCTCCACACGCAGACGATGATTCTAAGGAGCAATATTTTTCGGCCTCGCCATTTGATACAATGTATCAGCATGCTGTTATGCCAATTCCTACAACAGCAAATCCTGCCTTTTACGAGGCACTTCCTGATTTTTTAAAAAATACAATGAGTAGGGAAAGGTGGTATTGGAGATTTGATACGCCTGATAAATTTCAAGAGATGGTGAAAGGGTATTATCGAATGATTTCCCAAGTTGATTATACCATTGGACGGATAAGAGCAGAATTAAATAGACTTCGTATTGAGGATAATACCGTCATCATTTTTATGGGAGATAACGGCTATTTTTTAGGTGATAGAGGATACGCTGATAAATGGTTGATGCATGACTTATCCATTCGAGTTCCACTTATAGTGTATGATCCTAGGAGAACTGCAAAAGGCGGATTAATTATAGGTGATATGGTTTTGAATATTGATGTTACATCAACCATTATAGAATTGGCAGGAATTCAACCACCGTTAAAATTACAAGGTAGAAGTTTGTTGAAAATTATAAATGATTTGCATTCTCCTAAACTTCGAAAAAGCTTTTCTGAACATCTTATGGACGAACCAAGAATTCCTAATAGCGAATGCATTCGAACTTCGAAGTGGAAGTTTATTCGATATCCAAAGCATCCAGAATACATTGAATTGTATAACCTTGTTATTGATCCTGACGAGATACACAATTTGGCCTATGAAGAAAAATATAGAGCCCAAGTACAGTATTATAATCGTCAATGTGATAAAAAAATTAAAACCCTGACTGCTGATCGAATTCAGTGATACTCGCTATTATAAATTTTATTGGCCTATTTTTTTTTGAATCCATCCCGAAGCATGATGAAGGAGGTATAAATAATAACGACTATCACAACGACTCTTAGTGTATCTAATGGTAATGATTTTACAATAAATGCAGCAATCAATACTGCAATACTTCCCGGTATAGCCATGCCTACAGCGGCTTTTCTATTATAAGAGGCTGTTTGAATAAATTTAAATGAAGCGGGGGGCATTAAGAAAGCGCAAGATCCCATCATGATTGGGAAAGCAACTTGTGGTGACATCCCTAACATAAAAACCAACGCCATGCAGGGTGCATAAAGTCCAATGCCTGCTGTCATAAGTGCTCCAAGTATAAAGTTCACACTGCCTGCAATAAATAGCTTGCTACCTGTAAGCCCGATTGCACTGCCATCACCATGAATAATGCCAAGCAATCGCGCAATCATGAATCCTACGGTTACTAAAAGGGCAAACCCCATAGTGAGTCGAATATTTTTTTCTGAAAACTTTGAAATAATCCCAGCACCACCAACAGCACCTAACGTCGCAGTGATAAGCATTATTGTCAGAGTCATGGGTTCAACCTCTATAACGCGTATAAATATGATTGCTTGAAGTAATACAGGTATGGTGTTGGCAATATTCATTGTGCCTGGAATGAGTTTATCTCTTGTTTGCCTAGTAAATTTCAGTAATGCTGTTTGGGGTGCAAAGGCACCAATTCCTAGTACATCAAAAAAGTTAACGACAAATCCAATCAGTCCAACTTTAACCCAATTGCTATCTTCAAGTTGATTATGGTGAGCTATGAAATCTTTTGTGAGATAAACGCTGAATGCTACTGCCATTAGAATAAGAAGAACCCAGATTAACGTAATCATAATTAAATTTATAAGATTTTATATATGGGGCAAGGTATTTATTTTATTTCGGAAATATTTGTTGTTGCGAGTAATTTTAAGTTAGGGTCTATAGTTATTTTTTGTGGCGCACTATTAGATGGGATATAAATTTTCTTGTTTTTTGTATTAAGTATAAATTTGAAATTGGTCGGCTTAATCTCACCTTCTTTAATAAGACCTATTTCAACCGGTATATCAAATAAAAATTCACTTGTTTGTATTTGGGTTAGGTCAACCACAATCTGTTTAGATTTTTTTTGATATTGCCAATGCCCTTCCAGTAAGAGTTTCTCATTGCGATAAAGCCACTGATTAAAAAATATTTTTAAATTTTTACCTGAAGCTTTTTCCATAGCATCACGAAAATCATTTGTACATGCATTGCCATTCATAAATTTATTATAATAGGCTTTAATACCTTTTTTAAAATTAGCCTCACCTATTAGTTCTCTAAGCATATGAAGTACCCATGCTCCCTTTTGATATGTTATGGCATAACTAGAAACTGGGCCATCTTCAGCAGACCTATCACTTATGATATATGTATCTGGTTCGTTCGTAAAGTTCTTATCTAATATTTT
>CANKGM010000228.1 GCA_947481355.1 Chitinophagaceae bacterium | reverse complement strand
GGAGAGAACCAGGAATTTAATTTTAGTTCATATGGAAAATTACTAAATCGGTATAAAGAAAAGAAGATAAACCTACATATTACTGAATTCGATATCGCGCTTTCTGAAAATCCCAGTTCAGAAGAGCTAGAAAAACAAGGGAAATACTATGCAGAGGTAATGAAATATTCGTTACTTTCTTCTGCAGTTAAAACATTTAAGTTTTGGGGTATATCAGATAAGTATAGTTGGATTCGACATAGTCTACCCTATCAAGCAAGTCCATTATTATATGACACCAATTTCAACCCAAAGCCTGCGCTATTATACCTGAAATATATGTTACACAATGAATTGAAAGTTAGCAACCACTAATTGATTGTCTTATTATTCATCATTTAATATGCATTAATAACATTAAATTTTTTCGATAATTGAATTCTCTATATTCTCACTTCGTTTGTGTATAAAAAAAAGCGAAAACAATAAGGGAGAATAAGGCAAAGGATTAGAATATAATAAAATTAACATAACAACAACACTGTAAAATGCATAAGATAAACTATTTGAAATCTTTAAAAATTGATTAAAAAGGGATCCAAAGTAAATTAAAATTCCAAAAAATCCAAAATAGAGAAGCATTGTGAACCCACCATAAGTCCTATCGATATCTTGATCATACTCTTTATACAAATAGGTGCCATTTACCTCTTTTAAATCAATACCATAACCTAGTAATGGTCTTTTAATAAATACAGGAAAATCAATAACCAAACTTGCAAAGCGCGAAAGAATCATTTTGTCATACTTATTTGCCTTATATAACTGCGTGTCAATTTCTTTGTATTGATTAGCTATTTTATCTGACAGAAATTCAGTGTTAAAGAAAATTATCAATAGTAGAGGTATAACAATAATAAAATTAAAAACCTTCTTATAGATATTACTAATTTTAATATTTGTATAAAATATTATCGCAGCTAATCCTAAATACGCGTCCGTTGAAAAGGTAGTTAGAACAGCCACCACGAAAATGATATACATTTTTTGGCTATAGAACTTATAGTTTGGAATACTTAGCAAAAGTAAAGAGATATTTAGGATGGCTCCATAAGCACCCGGCTCCCACATGCAGCCGGCATTACGTAAAGAATGTTGCATGGAAAAATTAAATATAAAAAAAGTGGCTCTTTTCTTAAAGCCTTCACCAAGGCCTATATCCAAGATATTTCCTAAGCCAAAAAGCAATTTAGGTGCTAATAATTGTAATAAATAACCTATTATAGAAAATAAGGCTATAAACTGCATGACTTTTAAAAAATTAGGAATAAAATTAGCTTTATTTATTCTTACTACTAAAAATGCAAATAATATTCTTAACCCCCATCCAAACCAGGTATATATAGAAGTATTGAAATTCACGTATCTATAATAAGAAACCACAAGAACTATGAAACAAATTAAAGAGATTATTTTATAGTAATCTTTTTTAGCGCCTAAATAAATATGAACAAGAATTAGCAGAAAAAAGAAAAATAAAAAAAGTATATCATTTTTAGAAAGTACGGAGGAAGCAGAAGAAAAAAATATCAACAGAAATATAAAAAATCGTTGAATATATGTTATTTGAATTTTCAAAGTGGTTTAGTCTTATTAATAATGAATAAAGAAATTAGTAAAAACGAAATGATTTATTAATGCTGTTAAAAGTAAACATATTGATCCCTAACCTCTTCTTACAATAGTAGTTCTTTAATAGATTAAATAAAACATTAGTAATTGAACACGATAAAGCTGCACCAAGAATATTGAAATAATAAATAAATATTACTGCAAGAATAAAATCAAATAAAGTAGAAAATAGCAATAAAAACATATTTAATCGATTATTTCCAGTGATATTCAATAATATACTATTTGAGCCTGAAGCAATATTAAAAAACTGACCAATCAATAAAATAATCAAACTAGGATACGCATCTTGAAATTCAGCTCCCCAAAAACCCAAAATTAATTTTCCAAATATCAAGAATAGAGCAAAGATAGTTATCGATAAGAATGAAAATAATGAGGATAACTTTTTTATTATATTTTGAATTTGTTGAACCTTACCTTCATGATAAAGAACTGAAAATTTTGGCATTAAACTACTATTGGATATCAGTAAAATAAAAACCTGTATATTGGAAAGCCTCCATAAAATCGAAAAAACTCCAAGATCAGTATGCTTACCAAAATAGCCAAAGACAAACATCTCAACACTGTTAAAAATAGGAGCAAGCAATGAAATAGCGAAAAATGAACCAGACCATAGAGCTATTTTGCTACTAGCTGAAATAGACTTAACAGGTTTAGCGGAAAAATTCTTCCATGCCCCAATCTGAACAACCCCTATAACTATTCGAGAAACGAGGTATATGAATACAATAGCCTCTATTTGAATATCTTTATTAATGAAAAAATAATAAACTAAAACGATTGGCAAAATAATAAGAGAAATCATATTTGGATCCGAAAGAACACCATATGAATTTTTACCTATGCCGACCAACAGATTAGAATAAGTTTTACTGATAACATGAGGAATTATTGATAGCGCAATTAGTATAAAAAGAAAATATAAGTTTGAGTCTCTTAATCCGTATAAGGCGACATATTTACTAGTCAATATCAAGCCTATAGCTATAAATAACGCTACACCACCGTTTATTAAAATACTAGATTTTAATATGGTGAGTATCTTATCAAAAAATCCATTCTTATGGGCAATAGCTACTTGTTTTATCATGAGTTGATCAGCTCCTAGCATCGAAATGGTGGCTAAAATAACGCCAACCTGTAGAGTTAAATTGTATACCCCCAGTCCTTCTGACCCGGAAAATTTAGTAATGACGATACTCAGTAAAAAGCCTGTTAAAAGACCCAGAATTTTCAACAATAAAACCCAAAAAGACTTACCTGCAATGTCTGCAAAATGAATGTCTAAAGATTTAAGATAGGTCGACAAATACGTTGATATTGACATTTAAATATTAAATTAACTTTCTCCTTGTTATTCTGATTGATGCTAATGTCCAAAATTATGATTCAATTCTCATAGACAAGCGGTGCATGATATAGAAAAACTGAAGGTATTACTTCTGATGATATCTGTTGAGGGTGGTGCTTAGTGAGTTCTGTGAATGATAAATACAAAAAAACTAGCTTTTTATCCTCTTATTAAAAATTCTCTTAAGATAGCTTTGCTTTTCTTTTGTTGCCCCATACCCATATCCATATCCATAGCCATAGCCATATCCATAACGCTTGAATTTTTTCGACACATCATTCAATACAATATAGAGATTAGAATTATTTTTTACAAACAATTCATTTATATAAGAAATCGAACTTTTAAATGAATAGTTTGCCTTTACAACATAAAGCATTACATCACAATGAGCTGAAATAATCTGAGCATCGGTAACAAGACTAAAAGGAGGGGTATCAATAATGATGATATCAAATTGCAAACTCAACTCATTGAACATTTCGTCTATTTGTGGAGACATTAAAAGTTCAGCTGGATTAGGTGGAACAGGTCCAGCCGGCAAGAAGTATAAATTATTAATACCCTCAACTGGAGCGATATAATCTGCAATCGGTGTATTATTTATCAAATAGGTGGTAATCCCCTTCGTTTTATCGCCATTTAATTGTGAAGACAACCTTGGCTTACGTAAATCCATTTCTACAATCAATACCTTTTTGTCAGCCTTTGCATAAATATTGGCAATATTAAAAGACATAAACGACTTACCCTCTTTAGGAATTGAGGATGTTACTAATATCTTAGCACACTTTCGCTTCGCTAGAATAAAGGACAAGTTCGTTCTCAATTGCCTAAATTCTTCAGAGATCATGGATCTACCATCATAATCATTTAACATATTGCGACTGTTACTGTGGCCTATTTCGGCAATAATTGGACATTCCGTGTTACTTGTAACATCACTTCTAGAATCCACTTTGAAACTGAGTAGTT
>CANKGM010000227.1 GCA_947481355.1 Chitinophagaceae bacterium | reverse complement strand
CGCATCGGAACGTTCGGCAATCCGTACTACATTTAATGTAGGGGAGAATGAAGTAAAGGAACTGATGCCTGGTAATGCTATTATTGTAAAAAATGATGGTACATATTCAATTGAGCAGATATTAGAACCTAAGGAGAGAAAGGCATGTAGTTTTGAACGTATATATTTTTCTAGAGGAAGTGACGAAAAGATATACCGTGAGCGAATTTCATTGGGTTATAAATTAAGTGACTCAGTGCTTAAGTCAATCGATAACAACCTGAAAAATTCTATCTTCTCATTTATTCCTAACACTGCAGAAATTGCCTTTTACGGACTATTGAAGGGGATGGAAGATTACCTTAATAAGATTAAGCTTCAGCGAATCCTCTCTTGGGATAAAGACTATGATGAAGAGAAAATGGCTGAAATGATCAACCGAAAAATTAGGGTTGAAAAAATAGCGATCAAGGATGTGAAGATGAGAACCTTCATTACGGAAGATTCAAATCGTGCTGAAATGGTACAGCACGTATATGATATAACCTATGGTACTGTTCAAAAAGGTGTTGATACATTGATTATGATTGATGATTCAATCGTCAGAGGTACAACATTAAAGGAAAGTATTGTAAGAATGCTATCGCGCTTAGAGCCTAAAAAAATCATCATTGTATCTTCTGCTCCACAAATTCGTTATCCGGATTGTTATGGAATTGATATGAGTAAGATTGGTGATTTCATTGCTTTTAAGGCTGCATTAGCCTTGTTAAAAGACCGCAATCAAACTGAATTACTAGATAGACTATATAGTCGTTGTAAGGAATTGCTTAGGAATAATTTACTGCATACTGAAAATGTAGTCAAGCAAATTTATGCATCGTTTACACCAATTGAAATTTCCGCTAAAATAGCAGAACTCATTACTCCTCCCGAAGTAAAAATTCCTGTTGAAGTAATCTATCAAACCATTGAAAACCTTCACGAAGCGTGCCCGAGTAATTTAGGGGATTGGTATTTCACCGGTGATTATCCAACCCCTGGAGGAAACCGAGTAGTAAATAAGGCGTTTCTAAACTTCATGGAAGGGAAAGATGTACGAGGGTACTAAGCTTTTATAATTCAACTATTTCTCTCAAAGCATTTTTGTATTCATCAAAGTCAACTTTCAACATGGAGGCGGATGAATTTTTGCATTTTTTTATATCTTCATCCAGAGATAGTGTTTCTTGATTCCTGGAAATGAAGCGATTCATTTTTTGTAGATGTTCTGCTAAGTATAGTTGTTCGGTTTGACCAGGTGTTGGTATCAACACTGCTTTTTTATTTAGTTTGATCAGGTCCATGATCGTAGAATAACCTGACCTGCAAATGACTAATGATGCTTCTGACATAATCTTTGATAAGGAATTCACGTCAATGAAATTTATAAATTCAACATCTACCTCGTCTTTAATTTTTGTTGTGGTTTCAGGAAGCCCTCTAACAAATATTATTTTTTCATTCTGAATGCTATGCAATTGCTTTAGTAGTATGTTTTCCAATACTGTTCGCTGCGGTTCAGGTCCAGATAGTAAAATTAAGATAGGCCCATTAGCTTGGTTTGATATAATCTCTAATCTAGATAATGGTCCAATGAATTTAGTGTGATGTGGTTTTTCTATTGGATGAGATAGTTTGCCTGCTATATTGTAGACCTCATCTTGAACATCGGGAATCCAGCACATGTTGAATTTGTTTATTTTATTATAAACTATTCGTTGTAATAACGTGTCGGGTATATTTCCAAATCCAGAAATGATATGGAGCTGATGTGTGATAAATAAGGTTTTTGTCTTTTTTGTGTAGAGTCCATACCTATTATCGCTAATGATTAAATCCCACATTCTATCCTTCAGCTGTATACTAAGCCATTTGTTTTCATTATATATGGCTCGAAGAATTTTTGGTGTTTGTGATATTATTTTTAGAACAAAGAACAATCCACTTTTAGGGTATTTAATTCGATATCCCTTTAAGGGTATAAATTCAATATTGGGAAACTCCTTTCTTAGAGTAATAACAGTTGCGCGTTCTCCAGCGATGGTAACATTGAAGTTCATTGCAATGAGCTGACTAATAATGGGAATGCAGCGGGTTGCATGCCCCAATCCCCAATCTAGTGGAGCAACAAGTACTGTTTTTTTCTTAGTATTAATTTTTTACCATTTTGTGTTGCCCCTAAAATATATATAAAATTCTTTTAATCCTCATGATGTGTTCGATAATCATGTAAATTAGCATTAGGTAATAACATGAAAAAAACATTTTCAGCACTATTCTTTTTGATACTAATTTCTATGGCTTTAACCACAGCTTCTTGTATGGCTATAAAGAAAGGAAATTGTGGATGTCCGTCAAAAAAAGGATTAGTTGGCTATTAAATCATATGGAACGATTAAATAGAGACTTGATTATCCTTGGTAGAATTGATAAGCTTGATGAAAATATCATCAAGCAAGAGGTTCTGTCTCTAAATGCACTGCTTAATTTCGCTGAAATGTCTGATGAACGCTTCAAGACATTCGAATTGATGGATCTAAATAAGTTTAAACTACGCCAAGAGCAACACGTGATTTCTAGAGCATTGAAATCTGCAACACAAGCTCCTTTTCAATTCTTGATCAATAAAAATTAGAAGTAAAAATAAAGCCTGAACGCTTTACAAATTGTTGTATTGCGTTCAGGCTTTTGAATTATTTTCCGAAGGGGTCCATTTTGGTAGCACTTACTTGATCTCTGTATGATTTCCAGAGGCCTTCTTTAAAGTCATTCACTTTTTTTACTGCTTCCGCAATTAAAGTACTGGCTCTTTCAACTAACTTCTTTTCTTCAGCACCTGGAGCAATTGTTTTCGCAGCAATATACATGCTAGCTTGATAGTACTCTGTCATCACCGTTACAGTTGGAACTTGACCGTATCCTTGTTTTGTTTGTTTTTTTCCATTGATGAATTCATTAATTTTTTTGATTTCATCTTGAACATTCGTAGTTGCCTTTTTCAACGAATCAATTTCAGCCCCTTTCATGTTTTTAATAAACGCTTCAATTTGTTTACAGTCATCATCAGCGTCTGTCAATACTTCAATTGCTTCAACCAATTGATCTCCGCTTTTCCTGAGTTCACTTCTCAATGCATATTGAGCTTTTTTAATTTCATTGCGGTTTCCGAGTCTAGGGTCATCCTGCAATGTGATCATTGTAGAGTCGCTAACTGATTTATAGGTTAGTACAACTTTATATGTTCCAGGAAGGGCTTGTTGACCACCTGGTTCATCATCTGGGGATGCACCAGCACGCTTTCTTTGTCTTCTACTTCCAGCCCCAGGTTCTTTATACCCTCTTTCTTCCATACCCCAGATTTGTCTGTTGAAGCCAGAGTCGGCAACCCATTTAAGGTTTCTGATGACTTCGTTTTTGTCGTTGTAAATTTTTACTAAGACTGTATCATTTTTGGAGCTAGTATCTGCAGATGATTTAATAAAAAACGATACAGGTGCTCCTGCCGCTCTATTTTCTGCATCCCATACTCCCCATGTACTCCATTCGTATCCAGGTGCATTTTTAAATTGGGCTTCTACAACTGGGCGACTACCAAACACTGTAATAGCATTATTGAGGGTGCTTTTTTCTGCAGCTAATTTTCTTAATGGACGAATATCATCCAATATCCAAAGAGCTCTACCAAAGGTTGCAATAGCAAGGTCTGCCTCACGTTCTTGAATCGCTAAATCATAGGTAGATACACTTGGGTATCCATTTTTCCATTGTTGGAAACTGCCACCATTGTCTAAACTTATCCAAAGTCCTTGCTCAGTTCCTACAAACACAAGGTTTGGTTCTGTTGGGTCTTGCAACACACAAAGTGCATAGCCAGTTACTTTTTTCTCATCAACTAGTCTAGTCCATGTTTTACCAAAGTTGGTTGTTCTAAATATGTATGGTTTGAAGTCGCCTCTTCTGTAATCGTTGGCTACAACAAAAGCTTCACCTGCATT
>CANKGM010000226.1 GCA_947481355.1 Chitinophagaceae bacterium | reverse complement strand
TATTTTTTTAAAAACAAATGAAGTGGAATTTTATCTTTTAAAAAGCCTCCCACAAAACAAAACACCCTAACCCCGCTTTTTACAACGCTGAATTCCACTCAACGCCTTCTGATCCATCGCATTCTTAAAGGCATGATCCTCCATGTCCAAGCACTGTGTATAATAGCCAACAGCCTTGCTATAATCCCCCTTTTTCTCACTAAGCAAACCCAATTGCAAGGCAGCTCGAGAAGCAAAATAAGCAGGCAGCGTCCTACCCTTTTCAATGGCCGACTGGTAGTATCTAGCAGCCAATTCATCCTCCTCCAACAAATCATATACACGCGCCAATCGATAAGCAAATTCAGTTTTATCAGTCTGGCTATCAAAATCATTCGATGTTTTGCCAGTAAGGACTCGAATAGCCTCTCGCTGATAGCCCCCATCGCTCAATAACCTCGCCTTTAACAATAATGCATTAGGCCATATACCCGATACAGCGTTTGCATTAGCCAACTTATCAGCTTCTGTTATAAGACTTCCTTGCTTAATGACCTGTGCTCGATAAAAATTGGCATTTTTCAAATCGCCCTGCAAATAAGCAACCCAACTCAACTTTTCATATGCATCTTTCACATAAAATTTACCCTTAAATTTTTTTGTAAATGACATAAACTCTTGTTCAGCACTTATGTAATTCAATTGATTTAAATAGGCATAGCCCTTCTCATAATGCCAGAACGGAATAGACAAATACGCAGGAGATGGATCAAGGTGATTGACTAGCTCCAAGGCCTTATCTGAAGACTGATGAGTTAAATAAAGATTTGTCGCCATATAGGCATGCAAATGATTTTTCTTGAAATCGTATGGAGTTTGAGAAAGAAAAGAAATTGCTTTTTTTTCATCGCCCTCAAAATTCATCACCAAATAAGGATAAATAAAAAGCGCCTCACGCTGAAAATAAACAGCCATAGGTCCCTTTGAATTAATGTATCCCAATACCATATCATTCCCTTCGGAAATGGAACCACTCATACCAAATAGATTAACCAACCAGGTATATCCCTTGGGTACAGTCCCAATAACAGTATTTATCAATCCGAAATAAAGGTCATTGGGGATGAAATCAGGAAATGAACTTTTGTTTTCTTTCAATAAAAGATAGGCCTTTCTAAAATCCAATGCTGCCTGAAAATTTTTATCAAAACGTATGGATATAACGGCTCGATGCAAATGTGTAATGGCTATACTATATAAATAAAAGGGTGAACCTTTAGGACCTCTCTTCAACAAATCAATTCGTTGATCAAACTTTGGATATAATTGCTTGAAATCAGCAGGATCTTCATTCAAAAACAATTGATCAAAATCAGCATAACTCTCAAGAAAAAAATAAATCAAGTTATTTGGATCTGATTTTTTCTGCGCTAGAATTGAGGCTCTACCTTCTGAAATACGAAGTGAAGCAATCTGCTCATACGTTTTCTGCACATTGTCATTCCACGTAAAATGCGACTGGGAAAAAAGACAATGAGCAAAAAAAAGAAACAAAGTGATTAAGCCAAAGCGCTTATTCATAATTATCAACTGATTAACGTAATGGCAAAAATAATCATTTGTTTACCCGTTCACGCAATATCTTATTTTCATATAACAAGGACAAATTGAAAGGATAGCTATAATAGGAGAAACGTCCAATCTTTAAAGAAGAAAAGAATTGCTTATAAGGGTTAGCCAACATTGAAGCCATATTGGCCACAAAAAAAGGATAATCCTTTCTCAGGAGTTGATCTTTTGATACTTCATCAAGCGCAGTATCACGAACTCCCAATTGCAATAATGCATTATGCAATAAAAGTTTCTCAAGTGCATAATCTGTCTTTTCCAATAAGACTTTTGCCTGTGAAATAAGGGAAGACTTCAATGCTAATAAAGGGGCATAATCTGTGTAGGCAATCAATCGAGCAACATGATAAATAATCGTTGATGAATTCTCATAATGCTGTGAAACATATTTAGAAGAAGTAAGATGCTTATCATCTTTAATCATCGCAACCATTAAATCCAATGAAGCAGAATCAGTTTTATTTAAAGGCAAGCCGAAAACAGCATTCATCAACATAACATTAGACAAAACACACATGTCAATATCAATGGGAAAATCTTTTCCTAACCAAGTGCTGTATACAGGCATCCATTTATACTGCTTATAAAATCCTTTCGTATACTTTAGGTTTCCATTACGGTAATACAAGAAATGATCTTTCAAAGTAACTAGACTGCTATCCTTTGGACCAATAACCAACATCCCAATGGCACAATCATCTATATCATCGGGCAAAGCATTCCGCTGATTATAGCGATTTATCCAACCCGCATTAGGAAATACCATGGGAGGATCTTTTTTCCAAAAATTATAGCTGTTCCCATGAATCCTACTTTTAAAAAGCTCAAAATAAGGCAACGCCTTCTCCTTAATCTGTTCTACATATACCTTTTCTTCCTGGGTTAAGTATTGATTATACCGTTGCAGGTTGAATAAAATAACAGCAGTATAAAAGAAATTATAATCTGGCTTATACTTAGCACTAAACTGATATTTACGATAAGAAGAAAAACCACCGTCTGGGAAATCAATGTTGTTTAGTGATTGGAGACTAGTTATTTCACGAAGCAATGACTTTATAGTAGAGGTGTCGGCAGATTGACCTTGTAAATTGAATTGAACCCCAAATGAAAGCAATAACAAAATCAAATATAACCTCATCCTATTGCACATTGAATTAAACAAAATTCTGCCATCAAATCAACAAATTAGTATAATTTGTATACTATGTTTCGTGTACAATTTACCATTAATCTTACATCACTAATCATCAGGACCATTTTTGGTCTGCGTCGTTCCAAAAAATTTGGGGCAGAATACCTTCATGAGCTGGAGTCAAGATTTAATGGCAAATTCGATCAACACATCTTCAACAAAGTTATCAAATGGAACAGCATCCTACAACACTTTGTTTGCAACTCATTTTCAGCCCTATATGGAAGGTATAATACCGCTATTGAAGAAGAAAGAAACCTGATGTATTTCACCACAACAGCATTATACGATGACATAATAGATACCAAGAGCCTCTCTATACAAGAATTGGACGCGCTATTCTATCATCCCGAAAAAGCTGTAGGGAAGAATTTCGAGCAAATAGTATTACTTCATTTGCATAATCAATTGCTGAATCAAGTTCCAGACAGAGAAGAATATTGGTCAGTTATAAACAATATTCACACAGCACAAAAAGATTCAATCAAACAATTTGATGCATCAACAACTAATGAAGATCTGTTATCCATCACACAACGAAAAGGAGGATATAGTCTCTTGATGTGTCGGCATTACCTAGACCTACAAAAATCAAAAGAAGTTGATGATTGCTGGTTTGCGCTTGGCTCAGTGATCCAAATGACCAATGATCTATATGATATTTATAAAGATATACAAGCTGGAATTGAGACATTCGCAACACGCACAAAAAAATCAACAGAAATAGAATCTATCTATATCAACCAAGCAAATATCTTGTTTAAAAGCATTGGTAAATTACCCTTTTCAGCAAAGAAGAGAAATAAATTACTAACCACACTTTCTGCTATACCAAGCTTTGGATATATTGCATTAGAAAACCTAAAAAAAATACAAGGAAATGCAAGCGAACTACCCCCTATGAATTCACTAGAGAGAAATACGCTTATAATAGATATGGAAAATCCCAAAAACCTGATCAAGCTAATTAAATACTCCTATCAACTCACAAATCAGAATAAAAGCCTCTAGAAAACATATAAAAATCTCATAAAAATTGGTAAAATAACAAAACCCTTTTACACAATGGACATTGAATCAAAAATAGAAGAACATCTTAATCGGTGCATTAACTCATTAAAAAAAACACCTGACGATCAACTTTTAGGTGATGTAAGAAAAGCATTAAACTATAGATTCAGCGAGGGTAATAAAGAAGAGATCACGAACACCTACTT
>CANKGM010000225.1 GCA_947481355.1 Chitinophagaceae bacterium | reverse complement strand
TCGCCTGCATTAAATTGAAAGCTAGTGCGTTTATCTATGCCTGATTTTGCCACCCTCATGTAGCCATCATTTGGGTGTTTTGCTCTAATGCCTCTATCATCATTGATGAACAATTCACGAAACTCTTTTTTTATAATTTCCTCAGGTAATTTAGCTACCCAAATTCCATTTTCTGTTTTTTGCCATCCTTTTATTTCAACTCCTCCAGAAATAAGTGGATGCGCATTCTTGATTGCTTTATACTGGACTGCAGAGTTGGATGAGCCAGCATCTGAAGGATTGAAGACTAAAGGTTCTTTCAGAATATATTTTCCATCATCAATCCATACGGTAATGTTTTCGTTTGGTTGACTAATGCGATGTTCACGAACAGCTTGTTTCGCTTTATGTAAAGTATTAAATGGTTTTTCTTTAGAGCCCGGATTTGCATCGTTTCCTGTCGGAGAAACATAAAAATCGATGGGCGTCCAACTGCTTAATAAAATTGGTACCAGTAAGCACAAAAAAAATCTACGCATGTCTATACTATTTATCTTGATTGAGCTAATTACCCAGAACGGTTTATGAATAAGCCAATTATTTATTTTACAAAAACAACTTCATCAAAAGGTACTCTAATTCGTGGATTATAAATCCCTTCAGATGTTCCTTTGCCAATGCCTACAATCATGTTTATCTCTGCGCCTCTTGGTAGCTGAAGCAGTTTTTTCACACGAGCAGCATCGAAGCCCTCCATTGGACAACTATCGTATCCTTCTGCGGTTAAGGATAGCATAAATGTTTGTGCTGCTAGGGCACAAGATTTATGTACCATTACCCGTTGATCAGCATTTCCACCCATTCTCATGAAGGGTTTGAATAAGCCCATTACAAAGCAAATTGTCTTTCTTAATAGAGAAGTTAAACCGAGCAAATCTCTGCGGTATACCAATGGCATCAGTTTGCCATAATAATCTAATCCACGTTTTTGCAAGGTGGTAGGTTCTTGATCTCCTATGCCTTGTTTAATTTGCGCCAGGTTCCATGCAGCACGTTTAGGCCATAAATCCCTGCGTGTCACAAATACCATAATATGTTTGGCTGTTTTTGCGGCTGATTGTCCAAAGCAAAGTGGAACAAGTGCCAGCTTCAATTCATCAGATTTGATCCAATAGAATTCCCAAAGTTGCATATTGCTACTGTTAGGGGCTAGAATAGCTCTTTCCAAGCTTTTTTGGATGACTTCATCAGCTATTTCCACATTTGGGTCGAATCGCCTATTTGATCTTCTACTCTGTATAATTTGGTCAAATTCTGCTGTATACACGTTATTTGGTTTAGGTGGTCAAAGATAAGCGTGTTGACCATTAGAGGGGATGCCTAAAAATTATTTTTATTGGAAATATTTTTTAAATTTAAAAAATCCTACTAAGTTTGTAGACTAATAATTTAAATTAAACGTTATGAGCAACAATCTACGATTTGAGACTTTACAATTACATGCTGGTCAATCTGCTGATCCAGTTACAGGTTCAAGGGCAGTGCCATTGTATCAAACAACTTCATATGTATTCAAAAATGCTGAACATGCAGCAAACCTTTTTGGTTTGAAAGAGTTTGGTAATATCTATACCCGCTTGATGAATCCTACCACGGATGTTTTTGAGCAACGTATAGCTGCCTTGGAAGGTGGTGTAGCGGCATTGGCTACTTCATCAGGACAGGCTGCTCAATTCATTGCATTGAATAATATTTTGCAAGCAGGAGACAACTTTGTAAGTAGCTCATATATTTATGGTGGTACATACAACCAGTTTAAAGTTGCCTTCAAAAGATTAGGTGTTGATGTACGTTTTGCTGAAGGAGATGATGTAGCGAATTATGAAAAATTAATTGATGCCAATACAAAAGCTATCTATTTAGAGACAATTGGTAACCCACGGTTAAATGTGCCTGATTTCAAAAAATTTGCAGATCTAGCAAAGCGTCATGATATTCCTCTTGTAGTAGATAATACATTTGGTGCTGGTGGTTATTTGTTTAAACCATTACAACATGGTGCTAATATTGTTGTTGAATCTGCAACAAAGTGGATCGGTGGACATGGAACAAGTATTGGTGGTGTTATTGTGGATGGTGGTAATTTCAATTGGGGTAATGGTAAATTCCCTCAGTTTACTGAACCTTCCGATGGCTATCATGGATTGAAGTTTTGGGATATTTTTGGTGAAGGCAATCCACTCGGATTACCAAACATTGCTTTCATTATCAGAGCAAGGGTAGAAGGCTTACGTGATTTTGGTCCTTCTCAGAGTCCATTTAATTCATTTTTACTCCTTCAAGGACTTGAAACATTGTCTTTAAGGGTACAACGTCATGTTGACAATGCATTGGCTCTAGCAGAGTGGCTTGAGTCTCATGAATCAGTTGATTTTGTATGGTATCCTGGATTAAAGAGCAGTTCTTATCATGAATTGGCAAAAGAGTATTTGAAAAATGGTTTTGGTGGTGTATTGCAGTTTGGTATAAAGGGTGGACTAGAAAATGGTAAGAAATTTATCAATTCCCTCACGTTAATTAGCCATCTAGCCAATGTTGGTGATGCTAAGACCTTAGCTATTCATCCAGCTTCGACTACCCATGAGCAATTGAGTGATAAAGAAAGAGAGCAAGCTGGTGTATTGCCTAATTTAATCCGAATCAGTGTAGGTATTGAGCATTTGGAGGACATTAAGCATGACTTTACTCAAGCATTTGAAAAGGTGTTTGCATAAAAACCTTGAAAGTATAAATGTAAAAAAGAGGCTAAATAGCCTCTTTTTTTATGTAACATATTCGTTTTCAATTCATTGATTACCGGTAACCCACTAAATTTTTGGTTACTTGACAGCCTCCACCGGCTGCTGCACGGTATGAAGAGCATGAGCTTATTAAAATTGCTGCGAACAAAACTATAAAAAGCGTCATTGATTTTTTCATGTAGGATTTAATTGTTTATCAAATATAAAACTAAATTATAGGTGTTTTAGTATGTAAGAGACGTTTTTTTACTAAGTATTTTGTTATTTTTCTCTAAATGAGGAGTTTATTTAGGTTAGATATCGGCGGATTTACATCTTTTCGCATAAAATTTCGTCCTATATTGTGACACATTAAGAATTATGAATATAACATTAGCCAGGCCCATTGTTTTTCTTGATCTTGAAACCACTGGGTTAAGCCTAAGTCAAGACCGTATAGTTGAAATCGCTATGTTGAAGGTCATGCCTGATGGTGCTAAACATAAAAAAAGGAAGCTAATCAATCCAGAACGGCCTATTCCACCCGAGGTATCCCTTATTCATGGTATTACCGATGAAATGGTTAAAGATGCTCCATTTTTTAGGGATGCGGCTAATGAAATAAAACAATTTTTAGAAGGAGCTGATTTAGCAGGGTATAATTCAAATAAGTTTGACTGGCCTTTGCTCATGGAAGAGTTTTTAAGAGCAGGTCTGGAATTTGACATTGAAGGAAAAAAATTACTCGATGTTCAAAAAATATATCACTTAATGGAGCCTCGAAATTTATCTGCAGCCTATAAGTTTTATTGCAATCAATTGCTAGAGAATGCACATAGTGCTGAGGTTGATGTAAATGCTACGTGGGAGGTATTTGAAGCACAGCTTGCTAAATATGAAAGTTTGGGAAAGACAATAGATTCAATATTTCAAGTAATTGGAGAAGAAGAAATTGTTGATTTCGCTAGAAGAATGGTTGTTGAGAACGGCAAAATCATTTTCAATTTTGGTAAGCATAAAGGCAAATTAGTAGAGGCTGTCCTAAAATCTGAACCATCCTATTTTGATTGGATGATTAAGAGTGATTTCGCACTACATACCAAACAAAAGCTGACTGAAATTTTCAATAAGACAATGCTTAAGCAGAACAATTAATAATCAGTATTATAACATTAAGCATTATTGGAAAAGCTTGTCATTATACCAACCTACAACGAGAAAGAAAATATCGAATTGATTATTAAGGCAATACTTGACTTAAATC
>CANKGM010000224.1 GCA_947481355.1 Chitinophagaceae bacterium | reverse complement strand
TTGAATGGGCAGGCTATAGACTCATTATCAAAAGAGATGCGTGCTATTGTTTCCTATATGCACTGGATAGGAGATGATTTAGAAAAAGATAAAAAACCGAAAGGTTCAGGAATTTTAGAACTTACCTATTTAGATAGGCCTGCAGATCCTGCTAAAGGATTATTAGTATATCAAACTAAGTGTGTATCATGTCATGGTGCAGATGGATCAGGTAAATTCAATGAAATCGGAGGGTATACCTATCCTCCACTTTGGGGAGCAAATAGCTATAATACTGGTGCAGGCTTATTTAGGTTATCTCGATTTGCCGGTTATGTAAAAGCAAATATGCCTTTTTTACAAGCAACTTATAAAAACCCTGTTTTGAGTGATGAAGAAGCGTGGGATGTTGCTGCATTTGTAAACAGTAGACCTAGGCCAACAAAAGACCTTGCAGGGGATTGGCCCAATATTTCAAAAAAACCAGTTGATCATCCATTTGGGCCCTATAAAGACGGGTTTTCTGAGGAGCAACATAAATTTGGTCCATTCCCTCCAATTGTTGCGTTTAGAAAAAAGATGCAGAAGAAAGCGTAAAAAATAAATTTTAAAGCAACATGAGTGCAACAGAAATAGAAGGTCAATGTTCTTGTAACAATCAGCACTCTGGTGAAGACAGAAGGAAGTTTCTTAAAAATATTTCTTTAGGAGGTGCTTTACTAACGGGTGTTCCACAACTTGCCTCAGCATTTGAACGGAATGATAATTTGTTTACAGCATCTCATAACTCAAATTCTGCCGATTTAGGTAAAGCACAGAAAATCACGCTACTTCATACTGCAGATATTCATGCACAGCTTTATACCCATGATGAATTTTTTTTAGAAAACAATAAAGCTGTTTATAAAAAAAGAGGAGGGTTCGCTGTGTTGAAAACCATGCTGGATGATCTTCGCCGAAAAAATCCAGACAATACTTTATTGATAGATGGTGGTGATTGTTTTCAAGGCGGAGGTGTTGCAGCGTTAAGTGAAGGGAGAGCAATTGTTCCGCTCATCAATCATATTGATTACGATTTGGTATTACCTGGAAATTGGGAAGTAGTATATGGTAAAGAGATGATGGAAAGAGATCTTGGTGGCTATACTGCACAGAAGATTTGTGCGAATATGTTTCATGATACAAATGCAGCGAATAATGGTGAGTTGATTTTTCATCCATGGTATGTTCAGCATTTTGGCAATACAAAAATTGGATTCATCGGATATAATGATCCGTTAACACCTAAGCGTCAATCACCAGCATATAGTAAAGGCATTAAGTTTACAAAGCCTGAGCTTAATATACAGCGATATATTAAGCACTTGCGTGATATTGAACAATGTAATTTTGTTTTTCTCATAACCCATATGGGCTTGGCTCAGCAGGTCGATCTAGGGAATATGCCTTTTGTAGATGGAGTGGATTTTATTTTGGGTGCTGACACGCATGAACGTGTTAGGAAACCTGTTCAAGCAAAATATACTAAAGTGACCGAGCCTGGAGCATTTGGATCATTTGTTTCTAAACTTGACTTGATTGTTGAAGGAGGGAAACTAAAAGATGCCCATTATGAATTGCTTGATGTTGATCCTGAAAAATATCATCCTGATCCTGAAATGTTACGAAAAGTTGAAGCTGCTCGAAAGCCTTATGCGGAAGAGATGGATACAGTTATTGGAAAAACAAAAACAACCCTTGTTCGATACTTCGTATTGGAGAATCCGATTGATAATTTAATCACAGATGCTATTCATTGGAAATACAAACCTGATATAGCATTAAGTAATGGCTTTAGGTTTTGTCCGCCGTTAGTGGTAGACCAGAAAAAAGGTGTAGCTGAAATTACCAATGAGTTTTTGTGGAATATGCTCCCAGTTAATAGTGATGCAAAAGCCGGTGAAATTACAGGCAAACAATTGTGGGATTGGCTTGAAAAGGAATTGCACAATGTATTTGCAAAAAATCCAGGACAACGTTTTGGAGGGTGGGTTGTGCGTTTTGCAGGGATGCAAATAAATTTTACGGCCTATAATGAAATGGGTAAGCGTTTGAATTGGGTGAAGATAAAAGGAGAAGATATAGAGTTGACTAAAAAATATTCTATTGTTGCTTGTGAACGAGAAGGTGATCCCGATGACACATTATGTAGGATTGAAAAAGTCTCATCTGCGCATAAACTTGGAGATACTTTACACAATATAATAAGAGAATATCTTAAGGAACATCCGTTGGTTGCGCCAAAGGTAGAAGATAGAGTTACCGCAACAGATGTACCAAAAGATTTACTTTCACAATTGGAAGGGTATGATTATAAATTTCACTAAATTTTAATTTCATGAAATATTTATTTATTGTAGTAGCTTTTTTTATTACTTCTATTGGATATACACAGGATAAAAAATTAAAAGTAGTATGGGATGTTTCTGATGGAGATACTACCACTTCGGCAGGGGTATTCAGGCAAATAAATAATGCATTAGTTCAAGTGCCCGATTTACAAATTGAAGTTGTATTTCATGGACCTGCTATATATATGTTGGTAAAAGATAGCACTGTATTTATATCCAGAATAAAATCGGCAAAAGAAAAAGGAGTTGTACTATCTGCCTGTAATAATTCAATGAAGCGATTTAAAATTGATCCTTCACAACTGGTTGAGGAAGCGATTATTATTCCTAGTGCTGTAGTTGAATTAATTAGAAAACAATCTGAAGGTTGGAGCTATTTGAAAGCTGGGCATTAAAATAAAATAAGCCCTACTTAATTAACTGCTTAATTTTTTGAGTCGATTTGTTGCTTCGATAATGGTTTCATCTTTTTTTGCAAAGCAGAATCGAATTACTTTATCATCTTTCCCATCCATATAAAATGCAGAAACTGGAATGGTGGCTACTCCATGTTTTTTGGTTAATTCTATGCTAAATTCATTTGCTGGAAGATCCGAGATATTTTCATAAGTAGCACAGATGAAATAGCTTCCAAAAGATGGTAGCATGGTAAACTTTGTTTCTTTCATGCATGAAATAAAAAAGTCTCTTTTTGTTTGCATGAATTTGCTCAATCCTAAGTAACTGTTTTGATTTTTTAAGTGGTCTGCAAGTGCTGCTTGTGTTGGGGTAAAACAACAGAATGCATCAAACTGATGAATTTTTCTATATTCATCCATTAGCATTTTAGGAGCAACACAATAGCCTAATTTCCAACCCGTGCAATTGTATACTTTGCCAAATGAAAAGCATACAAAGCTTCGTTCGAATAATTCGGGGTATTTTAAAATGCTGTTATGTTGTTTATCATCAAAAATTAAGTGTTCATATACTTCATCACTGATCAAATAGATTGAAGTATCTTTTAGGATAGATGAGAGCATTAAAATATCTTCATGTGATAGTACGCTGCCCGTTGGATTATGGGGGCTATTTATAATGATGGCTTTTGTCTTTTCATTAATAGCCAATTTTACGTTGTCCCAATTGATGCTATAGTTTGGAAATTCAAGAGGTATTCTAATTGGGGTTGCTCCATTTACTAGGATGTTTGGTATATAACTATCATAGGCAGGTTCAAATAAAATCACTTCATCTCCTGGTCTTAGTATGGTTGTAAATGCAGTGTATATCGCATAGCTTCCCCCAGGAGTAATGGTGATACAATCTGTTGCTGATACATTGGTGTTGTATAGGAATTTGATTTTTTCTGAAATGGATTCGCGTAATGGTGGATAGCCTGCCATTGGGGCATATTGATTATATCCATCGCCAATCGCTTTTTGAGTCAGGGAAGCTAGCGATTCGTCCATTGGAAAGTCTGGAAAACCTTGCCCGAGGTTGATTGCATTGTATTCGGTTGCCAACGCACTCATAGTAGTGAAGATGCTTGTTCCTGTATTGGGTAGTTTAGAATTAATCGGATTCATCATCATTACTTATTGCATATACTAAAATTCAAAAAAGGGATATACTTTGACTATATTTTCAACTATATAGTTCTATAAAAATTTATC
>CANKGM010000223.1 GCA_947481355.1 Chitinophagaceae bacterium | reverse complement strand
GCCATTGCAAAAGATGGAATAAATATATCTTATGTAGATAAGGTGAAGAAAGCGTGGATTGAAAAATATAGAGAAGACATCAAAAGCAATGAATATTGGTTATCTGCCTTGGAACAAATTAGTACAGCGGACTTAACCATTGATCGTTTTCTCAATGCTGAAAAATATTATAATCAACTTACCTCTTCAGATATCAAGCAAGCCGCATTGATTATTAAACAATCAAAGGGAAAAATGATTGCGGTTCAAATGCCTGAGGGTACAGCCAAATAGTTGAAGGGGTTGAAGAGTTTAAGAGGTTGAAGTGCTAATTAATTTCTTCAACTCCTTCAGCCCCTTCAACTTCTTCAACCAACTTGCTATTCCCCCAATTAAGCGTATCTTTGCACTATTCATATACTCTCTCGACCGGCCAGTTATTCTTACGTGTCAAAGTTTCTCAGGTCTTTTTGGGCAGGCTATATACCACCTAATCATATTTAGGTGTTCACATATTAAATCATATTACATTGTTATTCAAGGACTTAAACTTAATTGAGCCGATCCTCAGGGCGCTCAACACAGAAGGGTATAGTACACCCACACCAATTCAAGAACAAGCTATTCCAGTTGCATTACTCGGCAGAGACCTATTGGGTTGCGCACAAACTGGTACAGGCAAAACAGCAGCATTTTCTATTCCAATCCTTCAGCACTTGTATGCTGAAAAAAGTAATGGACCAAGAACAAAAGGAATCAGGGCGTTGATTTTAACACCTACCCGCGAACTTGCGATTCAGATTGATGAGAGCATTGCAGCCTATGGCAGACATCTTGGCTTGAAGCATTTAGTAGTTTTCGGAGGTGTTTCTCAACATCCTCAAACCGCATCATTGAGAAGTGGTACAGACATTCTTATTGCAACACCGGGCAGATTGCTTGACTTGATGCAACAAGGATGGATTAGTTTATCCAATATTGAAATTTTTGTATTGGATGAAGCGGATCGTATGCTCGACATGGGATTCATTCACGACGTCAAGAAAGTAATTGCAAAATTGCCTACTAAAAGGCAGACATTATTTTTCTCAGCAACCATGCCAAATGAAATTGCCAAGTTGGCTGATAGTATTTTATTCGAACCGGTTCGCGTAGAAGTTACTCCCGTATCATCTACAGCACAAACTATTGTACAGTCAATGTACTTTGTTGAAAAAACCGATAAGAAAAATCTTCTTCTACACATCCTTCAGGATAGAGCAATAGAACGTGTGCTTGTATTTGCACGAACAAAGCATGGCAGCGATAAGGTTGTTAATGATTTGTTGAAGCATGGTGTAAGGGCTGAAGCCATTCACGGAAATAAATCGCAAAATGCACGTCAGCGTGCATTGACTAATTTCAAAAGTGGGCATACACGCGTTTTGGTCGCAACTGATATTGCAGCACGCGGTATTGATGTTGATAATTTGACACACGTTATCAATTATGAATTGCCGAATGTTCCGGAAACATATATTCACCGCATTGGCCGTACTGGTCGCGCTGGTGCAAGCGGTATTGCTTTTTCATTTTGCGATAGAGAAGAAAAAGAATTTTTAAGAGATATTCAAAAGTTGATTGGTAATACTGTGCCTGTTGCAAATGATCATCCATTTGCTATGGCCGATACATCAACGAATATCCGAAGAACATTACCACAAAATGCAGTTCAACGTCCGCATAATCATAATGCACGAAGAACTTTTGGATCAGGAGATAGACCTAGTCGCAATGAACGAAGCGAAGGAAGTTCTTCACCAAAAATTTTGGTAAAAAGAAGCAGATAGTGCTCTTGTAAGCGTTTTTAAATCCCCGTCTCTTGAAAAAGACGGGGATTTTATTTTAGTCTATCCAAGAACTATAATTTTTCATCTTTTTATGACTAATTGGCTACTTACGATTTTTGGAATTCTTATTCCTAAAGGCTGTGTACTGTTCTTTTCATCCCGAACAGTTACTAGATTTGTTGTGAATTAAAGGCAGTGATATGAGTTCATTGCTTGAGATAACTCTCTTTGATTTGGATTCAACAGTAGAAGTAAACTTTTAAGCTATGGCAGGACTAGGGGAAGCTATAAATATATCAACACCGCTAAAACGATTTTTTGGTGTAGTCAGTCTTGAGAAAAGAGAAATATCATCCATCTATTTTTATGCCATCCTCAGTGGTTTGCTGCAACTCTCATTGCCCTTAGGAATCCAAGCAATCATCAATTTTGCTCAACTCTCTGCTGGCAGAACACAGTTGCCGACTTCAGTATGGCTTCTCATCGTTTTAGTACTCATTGGTTTGTTGATTACAGGCATCTTGCAGGTTAATCAAATGAAGGTCGTTGAAAAAATTCAGCAACGTTTATTTGTGAGATATGCTTTTGAGTTCACCCACAAACTTCCAAAATTAAATCTTAGTCGTGTTCAGGGATATTATCTTCCTGAGTTGACGAATCGATTTTTTGATACTGTTACACTTCAAAAAGGTATATCCAAGTTCTTGTTAGATGTTCCACTAGCGCTTATTCAAATACTATTTGGGCTTACTTTACTTTCTTTCTATAGCTCGGTTTTTATCATTTTTGGGCTTATCCTCATTGTCATTCTATACCTTGTTTTATATTATACTTCTCAGCGAGGTTTTGATGCCTCCATTCGTGAAAGCAATCATAAATACAGTATTGCGGCATGGATTCAGGATATTGCCAAATCTATACTCAGCTTCAAGTTTCATGAAAAAAACAATTTGCACCTTAAGAAAACAGACGCTCTTGTTAGCGGTTATCTTGAAGCAAGAACAGAACACTTCAATGTTTTGAAATTTCAATATTGGAGTTTGATCTCATTTAAGTTGTTGATTACTGCTTCAATGTTGGTTGTTGGGGGAATTTTACTAGTAGAACAAGAGTTGAACATTGGCCAGTTTATTGCTGCCGAGATTGTTATCCTAACTGTTTTGTCTGCCGTAGAGAAAATGATTATGAGCTTGGATAATGTTTTTGATTTATTAACGAGCATTGAAAAATTGGGTAAGGTAACAGATAAAGAAATTGAGCAGGGTGGGCAACTACATTTAGATGCAAAACGTACTGGGTTAAGTATAAGTGTTAGCCAAATTTGCTTTTCAATTGACGGCAGCAAAGTTTTACACGATACCACATTTGAAATTCAATCGAACGAAAAAATATGTATAGTTGGAGATGATTCAGCAGCGAAATCCATTTTGGTCAATATACTCTCTAGTAGCCTTCAAGAGTTTGACGGGAAATTAGCATTTAATAATATTCCTATAGCCAATTATTCTTTAGACTCTGTGCGAAGAAGTATTGGATTTTATGGTGGGCACAATGAAATTTTTAATGCCACATTGTGGGATAATATTGCAATGGGAGATGATTCCTTGCAAACAGATGATATAATGACTTTATTAAACCAGCTTGGATTAAAAAAATTCTTTACTTCTTTAGAAAAAGGTTTCGACACCATTTTATTAACTGATGGTAAGGGATTGAGCGAGGAAATTATAAAGAAAATTCTTCTAGCTAGAGGAGTAGTAGGGAAACAACCTTTGTTGTTATTAGATAATTTTGAAACTGCAGTTAATGACGATGAAAAAAATTCTATTCATCAAATGATACTTGGTATGAATAATTCAACTGTCATAGCTGTTTCAAACGATCCTTCGTTCTATATGCAATGCAATAAGATTATCCATGTTACAAAAGGTGGTTCAAGGTATTTTGAAACCGCTTCTGAATTTGATAAATTTTATAGGGAGGTGAGCAAATGAGAAATTTATTGAATTCAATAAGAAAAGACTCTGGGTATGATTTGAAATCTCCACAACAAATATACCGCGTTGATAAAGAGAGTAATATTCGGAAGTGGTTTTGGATTATTTCTTTAATCCTTGCAGTTGTATTGATCATGCCTTGGACACAAAATATTCAAGTTTCAGGTACGGTGACTACATTGTATCAAGATCAACGGCCGCAACAATTAAACTCAATTATTCCAGGACGAATTATAAAATG
>CANKGM010000222.1 GCA_947481355.1 Chitinophagaceae bacterium | reverse complement strand
AATTTCCGGACAAGAGGATATTTGATACAAAAAATGCCATGAAGCGTTACCGTCGTGATGTAGATTGGAAAGCAGTAATGAAAGGTCCAGAGATGGATGATGAAGACGATATGCGTAAGGCGCATTATAGCAAGAAGAAATAAGGACTTTTAAAAAAATATATAGCGGAGAGGTAGATCAAGATGATTGAGCTCTCCGCTATTTTCTTAACTTAGGTGTTCAATAAAATATTGATGCATGGCACAGTTTAATAAGACTAAGCAATACTTTTTGTTTGTATTCTCATTGCTTTTATTTGTTTCGATTTCATTAGTAGCGCAAAAAAAATCTTCGAAAGTAAAAGCTGTTGAAGCTACTTCAGTTGATCTGAACACGTATTTCAAGCCATTGGTTTGGAGAAATATTGGACCAAATCGTGGAGGAAGATCTGTAACATCAAGTGGTGTTAAAGGAAATCCGTTGGTTTATTATATGGGTTCAACGGGTGGTGGTGTTTGGAAAACAGAAGATGCTGGTCAGTCTTGGAAAAATATTTCAGACGGATCATTCAATACAGGATCAGTAGGTGCTGTAGCTGTTTCAGAATCTGATCCAAATGTAGTTTATGTGGGAATGGGAGAACATGCTCCACGTGGAGTGATGACATCATATGGGGATGGTATCTATAAATCAACCAATGGTGGTAAAACATGGAAGCACCTTGGTTTAGAATTGACTCGCCATATAGCAAACATTCGTATTCATCCAAACAATCCTGATGTCGTTTATGTAGCAGCACAAGGTGCTTTGAACGGTCCGACTGAAGAGCGAGGAATATATAAATCAACAGACGGAGGAGCAACTTGGAAAAAGATTCTTTATGTAGATGAAAATACGGGATGTGTGGACTTGAATATGGATATGAACAATCCGCGTGTATTGTATGCTGCTATGTGGGATCATAGAAGACTGCCATGGGCCATGCAAAGTGGAGGTAAGGGTTGTGGCCTGTATAAAAGTAACGATGCTGGTGAAACCTGGGAAAAGATTCAAAAGGGATTACCTAATGAATTAGGTAAGATGAGTGTGTCTGTCTCCAGAGCAAATTCTAATAAAGTGTATGCATTGGTTGAAAGTGATACACAAAAAGAGCAAGGTGGTTTGTTTGCTTCAAATGATGGGGGAGCAAATTGGAATCGTGTAAGTAAAGATCATCGCATTGTTTCTAGGGCTTGGTATTATATTGAAACGTTTGCAGATCCGAAAGATGAAAATACCGTTTATGTAATGGGCTCTGAGGCGCTTAAATCTACTGATGGAGGTGCAAGTTGGTCTAATATCAGAGGTCCACACGGCGATTATCATCAATTGTGGATTAATCCAGATAACAATCGCAACCTCCTTATATCTGATGATGGTGGTGCTATCGTTTCATTTAATGGGGGTAAGTCATGGTCTACGCAAAACAATCAACCCACTGCTCAGTTCTATCGAATCAGTGTAGACAACTTGTTCCCTTATAATATCTATGCAGGTCAACAAGATAATAGCTCTGTTAAGATTGCCAGCAGAAACACAACAGGCTATTCTATAACAGATAGGCAGTGGACTTACTCTGCTGGTGGAGAGTCTGCGTTCTTGGGCTTTGATCCAAATAATCCACGTTATGTCATGGGTGGTAGTTATCAAGGTACTGTCGGTATTTTAGATAGTGAAACAGGAGAAGAAGTTGGTGTAATGATTCATCCTGTGCAATACCAGGCGATGCAACCTAAAGACATGAAGTATAGATTTAATTGGAATGCACCAATTCTGTATTCTAAGCATGAATCCAATGTCTATTATCATGCAGGTAACCGTCTATTCAAAACAAAAGATATGGGTAAGTCATGGGAAGTTATTTCTCCTGATCTTACTACACACGATACCAGCAAGATGGGCATCAGTGGTTATCCATATACCAATGAAGGTGCTGGTGGAGAAAACTATTGCACCATATCGTATGTGATAGAATCTGATTTAGAAAATGGTGTTATCTACACTGGAAGTGATGATGGACTAGTACATGTTACCCGCAATGGTGGAAAGGACTGGGCAAATATCACACCAAAGGATTTTGACAAAGGATTAATCAATTCCATTGAGGTTTCTCCAACCGATGCAGCAACTGTTTATGTATCGGCTAATAAGTATAAGTACAATGATTTCACACCGTTTATATATAAGTCAACGGATTATGGAAAGACATGGACTAAAATAGTAAATGGTATTCCATATGGTGCATTTGTTCGCGTTGTACGAGAAGATGGGATACGTAAAGGCTTACTTTATGCAGGAACCGAAACTGGACTTTATATTTCTTATGATGATGGTGCCAATTGGAAAAAATTTCAATTAAATCTTCCTGTTACACCGATTACCGATTTGAAGTTGCATAAGGGTAATCTTATCGCGTCTACGCAAGGAAGGGCCTTCTGGGTTTTAGATGATCTAGAGCCTATTAGAACATTTCAGTCAGAGCAAAAAGAGACGTCTAAGTTAATTCCAGTCGTGAATACATATCGTGTTTCAGGATACAGTTCTTTTGATGCGAATCGTTCAGATGATGCAGTTGAAGACTACCCTGTAACTACTTCTTCCAATCCTGCAACAGGTGCTGTGGTTTACTATCACCTTGGTGAACAAGCCGATTCAGTGAAGAGTATAACCCTTGTTGTTAAGGATGCATCAGGAAATACAGTTAGATCATTCAGTAACAAAGCACCTGAACGCAAAACAAGCAACAACAGTGTTCAGGCTGAGCCGTTGTTAACTGCTAAAAAAGGACTTAATCGTTTTGTGTGGGATCTTAGGCGTATGAATATGCCAACGATAGATAATGTGTATATCGAAGGAAGTTATGCTGGCGGAAGGATTGCTCCAGGTAAATATAGCATTACGCTTACTGTTGATGGTGCTGCACAAACAACTCCTTTTGTTTTGCAGGCAGACCCAAGAATAAAAGCTTCTGAAGCAGATTATGCAACACAAGATAAATTGTTAAAGAAGATTGAAGCTGATGTAACTGATATACATGTGAGCGTAGTAAAGATGAGAAATTTGGTGAAGCAGATTCAAAACCTAAACGAGTTGGTTGGGGGCGATACAACAAAGGCACCGTTAGTTGCTATAGGTAAATCTATTATTGACAAAGCGGGTAAGTGGGAAGAACAGTTGATTCAATCTAAGAGTCAATCGTATGATGATGTTATCAATTTTGTCAACAAGCTTAGTGCCAATTTTATTTTTGTTCATGGTGAAGTTGGAGGAACGGTTCCATATGTTACTGCAGGTCAAGAATTACGATTTAATGAGTTGCACGAAGAATGGATGAGCTATAAAACCGGCATGAATCAATTGTTAAGTCAAGAGGTATCTAACTTTAATTCATTATGTAGGTCATTAAATATTGATCACGTATTGTTGCCGGAATAAGTAGTTGAGTAATTACATAAAATAAAAAAGAGAGACTATATAGTCTCTCTTTTTTATTTGTATCGAACATAATTTCTTTATGTATGTAACTCTAGATTTCAAGTCCAGCTAACGATAAGCTCATCTTTTTTAGTTCTTTGATATCCATGTCCTCTATTATTGGATCGGGCATTAAAATCAATGATGTTCCATTTTTCTTCCACCAGTCTTTGTGTAGCAATGAAGTGAATGGCATTGTTCCAATTAAGTAACTGCGTTCATTTCCAGAGTGCCATTCTTCCACGCTTGAGAATTCCTCTTTTGGAATATCTGCAAGCGACTTGAAGCTAATGTATATTCTGAGATGAAAGTCGGAGCTTAATTCTGCAGGTGTTTGTTGATTTTTTTTCTTGTATTCATATCGATAGCTATATCGAAGTGCAGAAATATCACTCAGTACCGCAGATGCAGTAGGGAAGCTTCCTGCGCCTTTTCCATAGAAAAATTGTTTGTCGGAAAATCCGCTTTCTATCACAACTCCATTGTATTCATTTTTTACGAAATACAATTGATCGTTATGGTCTATGAATTGGGGCAATAGGAATGTAGCGACTTTCCCATT
>CANKGM010000221.1 GCA_947481355.1 Chitinophagaceae bacterium | reverse complement strand
TCCTCTTTTTCTTTAATCAATTCTGCGATCCACTTGAAACCAGTCAAAACATTATAGCAGTTGATGTCGTTCTTAGCAGATATAACATCAATCATATCTGTCGTTACAATTGTTTTAACAACCATATCATTTGGCCTTGCTAATCCTTTGCTTTTCCTGGCTTCAATCATATAGTTAAAGGCAAGTACAGCTGTTTGATTACCATTGAGAAGAATCCATTTTCCGTGATTGTCTTTTACCCCAATACCTACGCGATCAGCGTCGGGGTCAGTTCCGAGTAGAATATCTGCATCAAGAGAAGAAGCTTTTTTTATCCCTAGACTCATTGCTTCACTTTCCTCAGGATTAGGATAAACAACGGTGGGGAAATTACCATCAGGGGTAATTTGCTCTTCAACAAGATGAACATTCACAAATCCAAATTGCTTTAACACTTCTGGAACAAGTGTTATGCCTGTGCCATGAATTGGAGTGTACACAATTTTCAAGTCTTTTTGAGCTTCAATCACATCAGGATAAACGCTTAAGCCTTTAACCATGCTGATATATTCCTTGTCAATATCATTGCCTATGAGGTGTATATTATTCTCTCCGCCAGTCCATTTGACCTCATCTATGGATGAAATTTTTTGTACTTCATTCATTACGTTTATATCATGCGGAGGAACTAACTGGCCACCATCACTGAAATAAGCTTTATATCCGTTGTATTCTTTGGGATTATGAGAGGCAGTGCAGACAACACCACCTTGGCATTTTAAATTTCGAATGGTGAACGATAGTTCAGGTGTTGGGCGCAATGATTCAAAAAGGTAAACTTGAATTCCATTTGCAGCCATAACATTGGCGGTAACTTCAGCGAAGAATCGACTGTTATTTCTACTATCATGCGCAATGGCTACCCGAACTTGTTGATTTGGGAAGAACTGGATAAGATAATTAGCGAAACCTTGAGTGGCGATTCCTATAGTGTATTTGTTTACTCGATTTGTTCCAACACCCATAATTCCACGCAATCCACCCGTACCAAACTCAAGCTCTTTATAGAACGCCTCTATTAATTCATTTTCATTTGTTTGCTGTAGTTCTTTTATGATTGATTTAGTGTTTTCATCATACGAACCTTTTAGCCATTGATTTACCTTTTTTTGTATAATTTCTTCCATACACCAAAGATTTTTACAAACATAATGAAGGTGGAGGTAAATGCAATTAACTTAAGTAGTTAATTTGCATAAGAAATGGAATAGCATTTAGATTACAAATGGATTAGAATTATCCTCTTTGAAAAACATAAATAGTATATTTTTCTTCACTCTTATTAGTATACTCCTAAACACCACAAGTTTTAGTCAGGTAACAGGTAATCCAGCATTGGATTCTGTAAATCATCAAGACATTCCCTTTCCTACTCAAAAAAAGATCATTTTAGGCGGTTTACAAATAGCTCTATGGGGTGGTTCATTTTATTCGTTGAATAAAGCTTGGTATGCAAACTATCCTAAGACAAAATTCCACACGTTTAATGACTGGAGAGAGTGGAAGCGCATGGACAAAGCAGGTCATATGTGGACAACATATTCCATTAGTGAGCATACTTATAAATTATGGCGATGGGCAGGTACTGAACGCAAAAAAGCAGCCGTCATTGGAAGTCTTAGTGCAATTGGTTATTCAAGTGTAGTAGAAGTACTTGATGGGTTTTCAGACAAATGGGGATTTAGTCCTACTGATGTCATGGCAAATATATTTGGAACAAGTGTTTTTATGACACAATCACTGCTATGGGATCAGCAACGTATAAGGATCAAATTATCCTATCATCCAGTAAACTATGGTGATTTAAATGATCGAGCAAATCAATTATTTGGAACAGGAGATATTGAAAAAATGTTGAAAGATTATAATGGACAAACGTATTGGGCGAGCATTAATATACATTCTTTCTTTCCAAAAAGTAATTTCCCCACATGGCTTAATCTTGCTTTAGGGTATGGCGCAGAAACAATGTTAGGAGGATACGAAAACACGTGGTATGATCCTAACGGGAATTATATCAACCGAAAAGATATACTTCGGCAAAGGAAATATTTTATTTCGGCAGATATTGATTTGACGAAAATCAAAACCCGAAACAAGGTGCTAAAAACTGCATTCTCGATGATGAATGTGTTGAAAATACCAGCACCAGCTATACAATTCAACTCGAAGGGAAAGATGCGGTTTCACCCACTATATTATTAACTTTTAGATGATGAGCAATCTTGAGTTAATCTAGAAAAGCACCAATTATTTTTTCATCACTAACCTCCACAGAAATATGATCTTGTAACGTGCTGGCTAATGAAATACCAACATAATCAGCATGAACAGGAAAAGTCTTATAGCTCCGTTCAACCAAAGTCAATGTTTCTATTTTTCTAGGCAGAATTTGCAATATTGGTATCATGGCATAAAGCAGTGTTTTACCACTATTGATTACATCGTCAACTAAAATGACAACTTGATCTTTAAGCTTATCAAGATTCTTGATCTCACAATGGAGAGGTTCCTTTTTGTTTAATTTAACTTCTATCAAGTTAACCTCCATTTGAGTGTGAAGGGCTAAAGTTTGTTTTAATTGTTTTGCAACAATTAAACCGTTGTTCATTATCCCAGCTAAAAAGATCACTTTTTCTTCTCGATTATTTTCGATGATCTCAAAAGCCATTCTGGTTAGCTTCATTTCAGCTAGATGAGCTGACAGTATATATTCTTTATCCATAAATCTCTTGTTTTAAATGCTATACATCATGTAATTTAGCAATTGTAACTCAACCACATGGAAATTTTACAACAAATTCTATTTCTCGTATCAATAACTGTTTCAGTCGTTTTATTTTCAAAAAAAATAAAACAGATTCGGCGTAATATCTTTCTTGGTCAACCTGAACTAATAAATGATCATTACACAAATAGATGGAAAAATGTTTTGCTTTTAGCTTTTGGTCAGAAAAAAATGTTTAAAAATCCAACTGTAGCTTTTTTGCACCTTTTCGTTTACCTCGGCTTCATCATTATAAACATAGAGATACTCGAAATTATAATTGATGGACTAACGGGAAGTCATCGTATTTTTGCTCCATACATTCCTACCCTATATTCATTCTTGATTAATTCATTTGAATTTCTAGCTGCTTCAGTTATCATAGTATGCATAATCTTCTTAATTAGACGTAACATCCTTCCTGTTTTACGATTCAGATCAACTGAGTTAAAAGGATGGCCAACTAAAGATGCTAATTTGATTTTGCTTGTTGAAATTATATTAATGTCCTTGTTTCTAACTATGAATGCAGCAGACTCCATTCTACAACAAGCAAACCAAGAGCCATATTCGCTTCATAAAACTAGTCCATTTTTAATTTCATCCTATGTTAGTATTCTTTTTTCAGGATGGCCTACTCATATGTTAATTCTCCTAGAAAGAATATGTTGGTGGTTACATATACTCGGTATTTTTGTTTTTCTTAATTATTTGCCTTGGTCTAAACACTTACATATTTTACTTGCCTTTCCCAATGCGTTTTATGCCAGATTAACACCTCAAGGAAAGCTACATAATATGCCTTCTGTTCAACAAGAGGTTTTATATTCATTTCAGCCTGAACTCGCTCCTACTTCATCAGAAGCAGTCAGCCATCTTAAGTTTGGGGCTAAAGACATTCCCGATCTTAGTTGGAAAAATATATTAGATGCCTATACCTGTACTGAATGTGGACGATGTTCAAGCGCATGTCCTGCAAACCAAACGGGGAAATTGCTATCTCCTAGAAAAATCATGATGAACACACGTGATAGAGCTGAGGAGATTGGGAAAAACATTGACAAAAACGGAAGTTTTAGGGACGATTCAAAATCATTATTATTTGATTATGTCAAAGAAGAAGAACTAAGGGCTTGTACAACATGTAATGCCTGTGTGGAAGCATGTCCTGTGAGTATTAATCCATTAGACATCATCATTCAATTAAGAAGATATCTTGTGATGGAACAGAGCAGTGCACCTTCAGAGTGGACGGCCATGTTTACG
>CANKGM010000220.1 GCA_947481355.1 Chitinophagaceae bacterium | reverse complement strand
TTAGTTTACATTTTAAATAAAAAACTATGATTATTATTCCTAAAATAAGATAATATAAATAATACGAAGATATAAATTTTATTCCAAATAAGTAATATGAAATCTTCAAATAATCAATATATCCAATATCTTCAAGGCCCATATTAACCTTAGGAGAATTGTCCACTATCGCTTGATCTAAGTTTACAGAACTAAATATTGCGCGCTCTAACTCACGCGCGTTTGTGAATTTTAAAATTAACTCCTTTTCTGATAGTACCGCAGGATCACCCATACCATTTTTAACTAATGCACCGTAAACTACATCTGCGTATTCATAACCCTGTACGCCATATTTATAACTAGATATTGCACTAGATATATATTGAATCTGTCGCCCTCTAGCTCCTGGCAGCGACTCTCCCAAGCCAATGTTAAGACCTATAATTATATTTGCTATAAATAGTATGAAAATTATTGATATTTTTTCATACTTTTTCATTAGGATATGCTTTCTTCTATTATTACTAAGGGAGTGCTATTTTGATTTTTATACATCCTTCCAATATATTCTCCGAGTATACCAATCATTATACAATTAATACTCATCGATACTATTATAGCCAATAATAAGGATGCATATCCTCTTGGCCATTCATCCCCATACAAGATATAAGCTATTAATACACTAATGCTTAACATAAATGAAATGGTAATTCCTATAAATCCTATCAAACTTGATATTCGCAATGGAACCATTGAATGGTTAAATATACCATCCGCTGCAATTTTAAATAAATTTTTCAAATTGAACTTGCTTTTCCCATTGACTCTTATATTTCGATTGTATTCAACACCTATTTGTCTAAATCCCATCTCAGCAATACAACCTCGGAGGTAGATATTTTTATCTTTAATGCTTTTTAACTGATTTAATATTTTTTTATCTACTAGCCTAAAGTCCCCGCTATCAATAGGTAGGGGATATTCGCTTATATTTGAAATTAACCTATAAAATATTTTTCTCGCTATAGTTATTATTTGCTTTTCTTTTCTTGATCTTCTAACCCCATAAACTACAGAGTAACCCTGCTCCCAAAGTCTAAGAAAATCTGAAATTAATTCTGGTGGGTCCTGAAGATCAGCATCTAATTGAATTGCAGCATCTCCTGTACATAGTGTGTATCCTGTATATATAGACAATTGGTAACCAAAATTTCTAGAAAATCTATAAGCTTTAATTCTCTTGTCTTCTTTTGCTAATTTTTTTATTAAATCAAATGAGCCATCCGAACTTGAGTTGTCAGTAAATACATATTCAACATCGTATTTCTTCTGTTCAGAGGCAAATGACTTTTCAACTTCGTCATAGAGTAATTTGATATTTTCAGATTCATTATAAATAGGGATTACTATTGATATTTTTTTTTTATTATTCATATCTTTTATATTTCTCAATTATTTTTCTTATTCCAAATTCCAGTTTTATTTTAGCCTCCCAACCTATAAGTTTTGATCCTATAGTAGAAGGTTTCATGATCTGCGATTGAGAATACGGTTTACTTCCCCATGATATGTTCAATTTTTTACCAGAAATTCTCTCAATTAGTTCAGCGACATAACGTACTTTCACTAAACGTCCGGTTGATATTGAGTATTTTTTATTCGTTCTATTGTGAGGTTTTTTTATTAAAACTAAAAAAGCATCAACTACGTCAGATATATGTACTAAATCAATGTATTGATTTCCCAGTGTTGCCATAATAATCTGTTCATCATATAACGAGTGAATTGCTTTATTAATAAATTTATTCCTCCAATCACACTCACCATAAACATCATGTAATATCATAGTATTAGTTACAATTCCATTTTTTCTTCTATAATATTCGCATATTAACTCAAATGCGGATTTACTAGTTGCATATAGCGTATTACCATTTTTTTTATTATTGCTATCATACTGCCAATATGAGCCAGCAATTATTAAGTGCCTACACTTAACTAAATCCATAACATGCAAAATTAAAGTCCCGTAATTTATATTTACATTTATCAATTCATTAACCTGCTCCAGAGAGCAGCTTTCATCATAAGTAGATGCAAGGTGCACTACAACCTGAGGCTGAAACTTTTCAAATGCGAATTTGATTTCTTGAGGATTTTTATTGTAATAATATTTATGAATATTTTGTGGAATGTGACTTATATCGCTTGTTTGTCTTACCAATGCGGCTACTTCAAAATTATGCATTAGTAATGCTGGCAATAAACTTGATCCAATATATCCAGTTCCTCCAGTCACCATAATTCTTTTTTTTTCCATATTTAAATCAAAGTTTTCTTTGTCAAGCTTCTGCCAATAATTTTGCTTATTCCAAACTTTTGGACCTTTTAGTATCGATTGGTTGTTATGGTGATCATTCTCTATAATTTAAATAATCCCTAACCAACTAGGTTTTGATTTATTTGTAGGTTATAGTAAGAAATTATTATTTTAGAGTGTCTTTTGGTTCAATAGCACCGAAAAGCCATTTCTTCACCTTACTTCCGAATGGTGTTGAATTTGTCCCGACTCATCGACTTTACACTGCGCTTGATTAATCCCCCTTTCATGAACGTGTAAATCTGATATCTTTTAGCTTTGAATCGGTATTTCTATTTCACAAACAACTTCAACTACACTTCAATAGTCCCAAAATTCTATGTCTTCTCAGCCACCCACCTAATCTTCAATTAATCAAAGTTACGCTAATTTTTTATTCGCCTTTATAAGAAATTTGAATGTAAAGGCTTTAAACCTAAACCTGGTAAAATTTTTTCCTTACCCTTTATATGATTATCAAGCGCAGTACTTACATAATGCTGGATTGGTAAAGTTCCCATCATGGTTTGAGCATCAAATGAGGGCGAAGCTAAATAATCCATAGCACGCCAGTAATTTTTTGATTTAAAAATGTCTTTAAAACGTTCTTCTGTAAAATTGCCTATATGTAGCTTTGAATATCTTGCATTAAAGAACATTCCTGATGGAGCTACTAAGCCACTACCGCTAATTTGCAATAAGAATTGTGGCCCATAAAAACGTTTATAAGAGGGCTTATCACCATCTTTAATTTTATTCCACTTCACAATTACTTTAGTTTTTTCATTACTCATACCTTCGGCTTGTTCTAGTAGTGGATATAATGACTCATATTGGCTGTAATCTATACCTAGAGTACCTTGCTCATCATCTGAGCAATGTTTAATAACAGCGTAATCCACACCAAGATCTAATCCTAATTTGGCAAAAGGAAGAATTTCATCTTTGAGCTCTGGCATCAACACCATTTGAATTCCTAATGTTACTTTAAGGCCTAATTTTTTCTTAAGGTCTACAGCATATTTAATATTGCGCATACCTTTATCAAAAACCTCAGTATATTCTGGGCCTTTATACATTATCTTGGCATAACTCTCAGGCCTACCAGCTGCAACTGTAAAACGGATCCAAGTCATGTGCGGTAATATTGCATCAACTTTTTCTTGACCCCACTCCCATGCATTCGTAGCATTGCCAATATCAATCCCTAAAGAAGCCGCATGCTGAATAAAAGGTACGTACGCAGGTGACAAGGTGCTTTCGCCATCAGAGACCAAAGAAACACTACGTATACCCACTTCAGCAAAGTCATCAAGCAGGTTAAGGGCATCAGGGACTTTAATACTGCTACGAGCCTGAGACTCTTGCATCATGGCATAACAAAACGAACACATTGCACTGCAAGCCCGCGTTAAAGACATATCAACACTTACTGGTGCAATGCGTTCCCCTGCCTCCCATGCTTGTACCCGATCGTAATGATATGATAATTTGTGAGAATCAAGTATCAGCGCGCCTTCTCTAGTTTGAACAGTTTGATTCATGATACTTTAACCTCAATTCCACGTAAGTTGCGTAAAGAATTTTTATCGCCAAGGGCTTCGCCCCATGCCGTTAAGCCTTCATCTATTTCTTTTTTTATAAACTCTTCAAAATCCAAAAGTAGGGTTCCGCGTAATGATGCCGCCAATGGATTCAACATTCTAACCACTACCTCTCCATTTTCTTTTGCAGCAACAATTAACAATTCC
>CANKGM010000219.1 GCA_947481355.1 Chitinophagaceae bacterium | reverse complement strand
TGAAAAAAGTCCATCTATGGGCTGGGGATTTGTACCGCTAACGAGGTATCAGGGCGGTGGTCCTGAGGCAGTGTTAGAGCCTTTGCAAGATCATCTTACAGATTATGAAATGTTAATGGTACAATATTATGGAGCTGGTGTGCAGGCATGCTATCGTGGACCAAGATTGTATGATACGGAAAAGACAAAACAACTCGTTGCTAAAACAATAAGTTGGTATAAGCAGTATAGGGATATCTTGAACTCGCCAATTATTCATTTAAGAAGGGCTGATGGAAGAGAATGGGATGGCTTTATGCACGTGAACCCTTCATTACAGGATAAGGCTTTTGTCATGTTATTCAATCCAACAAAAGACGTTATCAAGCAAACTATAAAATTGCCTTTATACTATGCCGGTGTGGCTAATACTATCAGTATTACTGATAAGTATAATAAACGATTAACTGTAAACGTAGATAATAATCATGTTGCATCAGTAGAGGTTGAGATTAAGCCAGATGATTACAGCTGGTATGTTTTAAGGCAACTGTAGATTCAGTTATGAGCTCTTTATTAAATTGCCATTTCTAATGGTGAGGGTAGATTCGGTATTGTATTTGAAGGGAAAGAATACGCTGGATCTTTATGTATAACTGTTCGAATAATTTCTTCCGTAGTGTGGCTTAAGTTCAATTTAATTGGGTCGAATTGTTCAATCCACTTTTTAAAATGCTCAGAAAACTCATCATCAAGTTTAGGGATAGACATCGCATTAAACTCTTCAAGTGCTTTAGCGTTGCATTGCTGTTCATATTGCCCTTGTAGAGGTATCACCATAACCTTTTTACCTAGGTACAAAGCTTCTGCTGGAGTTTCAAAACCTGCTCCAGTAATTATACCATGACAATGAATTAGACTTTGATTAAACATCTCTTGATTAATGGGCAGTAGTTTTATTCTTCCAATTACACTACTTGATGTTGCTTCTTTTGAGAATACTTCAAAGTTGTAATCCTTTATGTTAGATAAGTATTTTATCATGACTTCATCACTATAGTGATTAAGGTACACTGTAATATGTCCATTATCTTTTGGCTTTGCTGAGATAATGGAAGATTTTATAATTGGCGGGAAGATATTATGGTCATAAGATTTTAGGTGTAGGCCAATGTTCTGTGTGCCAGAGGCATAATGTTTAAGCACCCATTCACCCGTTAATTCTCTTTTATGAGGCCTAGGAACCTTATTGCTAACAAAACTTGCTTGATGCCCAAAATGAATGGAAGGGATATTTTTTAGTTTACAAGAAAGAGAAGTGATGCATTCAAAGTCATTGATGATAAGATCGTATTTTTCAATGGGCAAGTGTTTTGCCTCATTCCACATTTTTTTTAGTTGAATGGATTTAAAGATTTTCCAAAGATCTACGGAACCTTCTCTATCGTAGTATAAACTCAACCCTTTGCTTTTATAGGCAACTGGTAAATCATTTTTTAGAGAATGATTATTCCCGCTTAAGAACACATCGACTGTTCCATATTTTTTTAGAAATGGAATAATTTCAGTTGCTCTGCTTATATGCCCATTCCCAGTAGCTTGAACTGCATAAAATATCTTCATGAATTCTATTGAATTGTAGCTGTCATGGTATTAAAAAATACAGCAACCTCATCGGTGAGGATATCTAATATTGGAATTTTATTTTCCTTTTTGAATACACTTATGTCTGCTTTTGTAATTTCTTTTTCTTCATATTGGAAAATTTCCCATTTTCCTTGATTATACTCAAGTGAGGTAAGATTTTCAATCCAATCACCGCTATTCATATACGTAACGCTTCCTTTGTCGGTTCTAACTTCCTTTATTTGTGGTTGATGTATATGTCCACAAATAACATTTTTATATTTCTTCTCAATCGCTAATTCTGCTGCTATTTGTTCGAAATTGCTAATCCAGGAAACGGCTTTCTTCACACTATTTTTAACCTTTTTGCTCAAGCTCATTTTTTCCTTACCTACCATTTTAAGCAACCAGTTAATTGCTCTATTTAATAGTATAAGCATATCATATCCTTGTCCCCCTAACTTGGCTATTAACTTTGCACTCCCTTTCGTTGTGGCATCAAATACATCACCGTGAAAGATCCATGTTTTTTCTCCATCGAGGTCCATAACATATTTATCCGTTAGGAGAAGATTTCCCATTTGAAGTCCACTATATCTTCTGAGTGACTCATCATGGTTCCCAGTGATGTATACAACTTGAGTCCCTTTAGCCATTAAGCTAAAAATTTCTTTAATCACTTGCATATGAGATGCCGGGAAATAATGTTTACGGAACTGCCAAATATCAATAATGTCTCCGTTGAGGATTAGTATTTTAGGCTGAATACTTCGGATATAGTCTACGAGTTCAATGGCATGACAACCGTATGTTCCAAGATGTAGGTCGCTTAATACTATAACATCAGCTTCTCTTCTTATCATAAGATTTGTTTATCAAATTTCAAAACAATTCTTTACAGTATCGTTAGCTGATTGTTATCAAATCTAAATGATAATATGAATTTGATGTTAAGGGTTCATCTCTGCATAGAGATGCTGAATAAGGCCATCCGCTAGTCCAATTTTAGGGACTAGTATTTCATCTATATCAGCCCATTTCATAATTTGAATGTAAATGAGAAGAGCTGGAACAATTACATCTGCTCTATCTTCACGAAGATTATACGTTTTAATTCGATCTTCCAATGAAAAAGACGAAAACTCACGGTGATAATCTTTGAGTAATTCGAGTGTTAGTGGCTTGCCTTCCTTTTTTTTGCTGAGTGAAAATACTTTGTTTATATTTCCGCCTGTTCCTATGGCCATAACGTTTTTCTGACCTTTTATTTTTTCACGAATCGTTTCCTTCATCGTATCCCACATAGTTTCATCTACTGTGTCTTTCAGCAGCCTTATTGTACCTATATTAAATGATTTCTTGAAGACTAATTCTTTATTGCAAAAAAATGTCAACTCTGTGCTACCGCCACCGACATCGATATATAAGTAAGCGTTATTTTCATTAAGGTTTTCTGCAATATGATTTTCATAAATTAGCGATGCTTCGAAATCTCCAGTAATAACTTTAATGCTAATGCCAGTTTCAAGAAAAATCTTCCGAACGACTTCATCACGGTTTTTGGCATCACGCATAGCACTGGTAGCAACGGCAATATTTTTTTCAACTCCATATGCATTCATCAGGTGAGCATATGCTTTCATGGTTTGAAGAATCATTCCCTTTTTCCCTTTTGAAATCAGGCCTGTTTCAAATACATCAAAACCAAGCCTAAGTGGAACGCGAACAAGATTTAATTTAGTGAATTGCGGCTTATTATTATCGTCAATAGTAACTTCTGAAATTAGCAATCTGCATGCATTAGTTCCGATATCAATTGCGGCTAATCTCACGTATTGGTGATAACATTTTTTTGTTCAAGTAATTATAGGTTGCCAATTGTGAGCGAACCTTTTTTCTACCCTGTGAAGATACATAGTTGTTGCTTAATTCGGGGTCTAAAATTCTGGATTTTACACTATCATCCAGTTGTATTTTGATAATCTCTATAAGCTCGTTTTTTAATTGAACATCAAGAATTGGAGCGGCAGTTTCAATTCGATGGTCTAAATTTCTAACCATCCAATCCGCACTAGAGATATAAGCTTTTACGTCTCCTGAATTGTGGAATATTACTACGCGAGCATGTTCAAGGAACTCATCCACAATACTTACAGCATAGATATGTTTCTCATTTTTCTTAGGATGTTTTTTGATAGAGTAAATACCTCGAATTATTATATTTACTTCAACGCCTTGTGCAGATGCATGATATAGCTTTTCAATGAGTTTGACATCACTTAGTGAATTCAGCTTCAAGGTGATTGATGCCGGTTTACCTTTCTTCGCTTCCTTTATTTCTTTTTCAATCAAGTCTGTGAAGCTTTTTCGCATTTGAAACGGACTTACCAATAATGTCTTACATTCTTTTAGTGCACTACTATGCAAGATTGGATTTTCTAAGTAGAAGAAAATTCTATTTATATCAGCCATGATATTTCTGTTGGAAGTCAAAAGGCAATGATCTCCATA
>CANKGM010000218.1 GCA_947481355.1 Chitinophagaceae bacterium | reverse complement strand
TGTTTTCCACCAGGGAATAAATGAGTAGTTCTACGATATATCGAATTTGATAAATAGCCTAACATTGCATAATTAAATCCCTATTTCCTAAAAAGACCATTCAAATTAACCGTTTATGAATAATCCTATTAAAGTTGTTATTGCCGACGACCATGTGTTGTTTAGAGCAGGTGTTAAGACTGCGCTTTCTATGCACAAGGATATTAAAATGATTGCAGAAGCTGATAATGGCATGCAGTTGTTAACCGTATTAAAGCATATTCAACCGGATGTTATTTTATTGGATATTCAAATGCCTGTAATGGACGGTATTTCAACCTTGCCAGAAATAAAAAAACTGTATCCAGAAATCAAGGTAATCATGCTCACCATGCATAATGACCATTCCATGATTTCCAAGCTCATGGAGTTAGGCGCTAATTCTTACCTCACTAAAAATTCAGATTCTGAAGTTATCTATGAGGCAGTTAAGACAGTGCATGAACAGGAATATTTCTTCAATCAACTGACCAATATCGCTTTAATTGATGGCTTAAGGGTTAAGCGTCAAGCTGAAGCATCTTTACCCATCGATGCAAAGCTTACCGATAAGGAAATAGCCATTTTGCGAATGATTTGTGAAGAAAAAAGCACTAAAGAAATAGCCGATTTGGTAGAACTAAGTCCACGCACCGTAGAAGCCATACGCGACAAACTCAAAGTTAAAACAGGCGCTAAATCGTTAGCCGGATTGGTTATGTATGCCGTAAAATCTGGACTTATCGAGAATAAGCCCATGAGTAATTAAGGCTTTAGCTCAATTTTACTTTCCTAGAACTTTCATCCTTTTTGGTTGTTTATAGAGCATGCTACAAAAACCTGAGGTAAATGTATTTTGGTTTAGACGAGATTTAAGGGTTCATGATAATCATGCACTTTTTCAAGCCTTAACCTCAGGCAAACCAGTTTTGCCTATTTTCATTTTTGATCCCAATATTTTGGATAAGCTGGATAAGCCGTTTGACTTGAGGGTTCAATTCATTCATGAAACCATTGAATCGCTTCAGCAATCTTTTGCACAGGTTGGGTCGAGTATTCAAGTTTATTATAATACACCAATCGATGTTTTTAAAACCCTGCTGGATACCTACCAACTTTCAGCCGTTTTCACTAACCACGATTATGAACCCTTTGCGTTAGAAAGGGATACTCAAATTGAATCCATGCTTTCAACACAGGGCGTCTCATTTAATACATTCAAAGACCAAGTCATTTTTGAAAAATCGGAGGTGATAAAAGATGACGGCACGCCGTATACCGTATTTACTCCGTATAGTAGAAAATGGAAAGCGAGGTTATTGCATAATCCATTACCATCTTTTCCGTCTGAGTCTAAACTCGCAGCGTGTTATGCTACACCATCTAAACTAGTTGTCTCGCTTGAACACATGGGTTTCAGTAAGAAGAATCATGATTTTCCTGTGTTAGAATTTCCCACTCAGGTTGTTTCTAAGTATGGTGAACAACGAAATTTTCCTGCTATAGATGGCACAAGTAAACTTGGGGTTCATCTGCGTTTTGGAACAATAAGTATTCGTGCGTTAGCTGCTTTTGCTGAATCGCGCTCAGAGGTTTTTTTGAATGAATTAATTTGGCGCGATTTTTATCATATGATTTTATGGAATTTCCCTCGAGTGGGCAAAGGCCTTTCTTTCAAACGTGTATACGATGACATTCAATGGAGAACTGATGAAGATGATTTTGAAAAGTGGTGTACAGGCCAAACAGGATATCCCATTGTAGATGCAGGAATGCGCGAGTTATTGAATACAGGATTTATGCATAATCGGGTGCGCATGATCACCGCTAGCTTTTTGACAAAACATTTGTTAATCGATTGGAGATGGGGTGAGGCCTGGTTTGCCAAGCATTTGCTCGATTTTGATTTAGCGGCTAATAATGGGGGATGGCAATGGGCAGCAGGTTCTGGTTGTGATGCTGCTCCTTATTTTAGGGTATTTAACCCTGCATTGCAAACTGAAAAATTTGATAAGCAAGGTACTTATATTCGAAAATGGGTTCCTGAATTTGATACACTTACTTATGTGCAGCCTATGGTGCAACATGAATTTGCTAGAAAACGTTGCCTAGATACGTATGCAAAAACCTTGAAAAAAGACATCTAGCCATTGCCCTTAAAGAATCATTTTTTAATGATACTTTTGATGAATTGTTATGAAAAAAATAGATTGGTATATCCTAAAAAAATTCCTCTCCACTTTTTTCTTTTCACTCATCCTCCTCACGTTAATTAGTACTGTGATTGATATGAGTGAGAAGACGGATGATTTTGTAAAATCTGGTCTATCGGCAAAAGAAATATTTTTGCAGTATTACATTGGTTTCATTCCTCATATCGTATCCCTATTATTTCCCCTTTTTGTATTCATTTCTGTTATATTTTTTACGTCTAAAATGGCCAATAGGTCAGAGTTCATAGCCATTTTAGCTTCAGGGGTAAGTCTTCGAAGAACATTGAGGGCCTATTGGATTGGAGGTATATTCCTCGGAATCATCCTATGGTTTGGCAATGCCTATGTGATTCCTAAAGCAAATGAAAAGCGCACTACATTTGAAGCTAAGTATACTAGAGGATATACGCCACAAACGAACAGTTCAACAATGTACATGAGAACCGATTCTTTTGGTTATGCAGGAATCCGCTATTATGATACGGCAAATAAATCGGGTAATAGTTTTTTCATGGAGAAGATAAAGGGCAATGAAGTGGTATATAACCTGAGGGCTGATCATATTGCTTGGGATACTAGTAAGAAAGCATGGAAGCTTACAGGAGTAATTGAGAGGAAGATTAATGGCTTGTTAGAGGATGTAAAATTTGAGTCTAAACTATTCAAAAAGCTATCATTTGATCCAATCGATTTGAAGCGAGATGAATACATGCAGGCTAGGTTAATTTCCCCCGCTTTGCGTATTCGTATTCAACGTGAAAAGTTGAGGGGCTCGGAAACTGTGAAGGAACTTGAGATGGAGTATGCACATCGAAATTCAACCCCTGTTGCCGTTGTTTTGTTGACCTTGATTGGAGCGATATTGGCTTGTAGAAGAATTCGAGGAGGAAGTGGGGGACATTTGGCGATTGGTATTATCATCTGCGCTGTATTTATTCTAACTGATCGATTTTCTACTATTTTTTCCACCAAAGGAGATCTTGACCCTACGTTGGCTGCTTGGATTCCAAATTTGATTTTTGGTGGCCTAACGGTGTATTTATACCGGAAAGCACCAAAATAATTGAATTATTTAAACGATTTGTTTTCATTGCTTCATCTCTTTGTTTACCTTTACACATCATTTTTTTAACGTTTTCAGTATTTAATCTCAAGAGATGGAATCTATAAAAGAGCGGTTCAAGGCTAAAGCGGATCTGGTTGGTGCAGAAATTAAGCAATTAATTAAGGAGCATGGATCTAAAGTAATTGGTGAAGTTACCCTTTCACAGGTTTATCAAGGAATGCGTGGGATTACTGGACTTGTTACAGAAACCTCCCTCTTGGATGCCAATGAAGGAATTCGTTTTAGAGGATATTCTATTCCAGAATTGAAGGATAAACTTCCTAAAGTGCCGGGAGGAAGTGAACCGTTGCCAGAGGCCTTATTTCATCTGATGTTAATTGGTGAGCTCCCTTCTCAAGGGGAAGCAGATGTGATTACGGCAACACTACAAAGAAGGTCGCATGTACCTAACTATGTATTTGATACAATCGAGGCATTGCCCGTTACGTCACATCCCATGACGCAATTTGTTGTGGCCATTATGGCCTTACAGAATGGAAGTCATTTTGCTAAGGCTTATGCTTCTGGGATCAATAAAAAAGATTATTGGGATGCCACGTTTGATGATACATTGGATTTGATAGCTCGATTACCAAGAATTGCTGCATATATTTATCGCAGAAAATATAAAGATGGTCATCATATAGAACCAAATGGTTTATTGGATTGGGCTGGAAACTTTGCTCATATGATGGGATATGAAGATGATGGCTTTAAAGAGTTAATGCGTTTATACATGACTATTCATGCTGACCATGAAGGTGGAAACGTATCGGCACATAC
>CANKGM010000217.1 GCA_947481355.1 Chitinophagaceae bacterium | reverse complement strand
TTAGACCAAATAATTTTGGTGAAAGTATGTGCTAGATTCTAAAAAAAGGAGAAGATTATGTTAAATGGTAATCAATGACTTAGCTAAGTGAGTTTAATTATTCGTTTAATCAAACCCCAAATTTCTTTAACTTGAATAATGAAACTTCTACTCCCCTTCATTTTCTTTAGCACTACACTTGTAGCACAAGTTCAACGCAGCAGTATTCCATCAAATCAACGAAAAGGTATCATAGTTGATGAATTCATCTATGATACGGCATCATTTCCAGAATGCCATGCTACTACGCTAGCCGAAACACCCAATGGACTAATGGCCGCTTGGTTTGGTGGAACAAGAGAAGGCTATTATGATGTAAATATCTATACCAGTATTCATATACATGGCAAATGGTCTGAACCCGCATTGGCAGCTGATGGTTTCATCGATGAAAAAACACGGTATGCTTGCTATAACCCTGTGCTCTATCAAGTGCCCGGCGGAGAGCTGCTACTCTTTTATAAAATCGGCCCAAGCGTACATAAGTGGACAGGCTGGATGAAACGATCAACTGATAACGGAGCAAGCTGGAGTAAGCCAGAACGATTACCTGATGGAATATTAGGACCAATTAGAAATCAACCGTTTCCAACAGACGATGTATTGATTTGTCCATCTAGTACAGAAAAAACAGGATGGAAAGTACACTTTGAATACACATCAGACAACGGCAGAACATGGACAAAGGGGCCAGATTTGAATGACGGAAAATCAATCAGTGGAATTCAACCAGCAATATTAAGGCACGATAAGAATACATTACAAGCTTTATGCAGGAGTCAGAACGGAACCATCAATGAAACCTGGAGTTCAGATAATGGGAAAACATGGAGTGCGTTAAAGTCAACCACTATGCCAAATAATAATTCTGGGATTGATGCCATAACATTAAAAGACGGGCGACATCTATTAGTCTACAATCATGTTAAGCCACTGGCAACTGAAAAAGATGGTTGGAGTGCACGCTCTCCTTTAAACGTGGCTATATCGAACGACGGTATAAATTGGGAACCTTTGGTGGTATTAGAAAATGAATTAGGAGGTGAATTTTCATACCCATTCGTTATACAAACTTCTGATGGTAAAATTCACATATCGTATACTTGGAAAAGGGAAAAAGTGAAGCATGTGGTCTTATCCCTATGATGAATTGGAATAAACTCATGCAATAAAGAATTTTATCGCAACTGCCCAGCAGACCATTGAAGCGAGATGATGCTTTTGAAAAACTTAGTCTTTAATTCTGCCATTTTTTGCTGCGACTCAAGTAATTTATTTTCACGTGTATTTACAAGGAATAAACTACTCTCTCCAATGGAGAATTTCGTTTCCTCTGCTTGCAATAAGAGAAGTTGATTTTTTACATTCTGATCAAACAATACAGCTTGTTGCTGTAATGAAATCAATTCACTGAATGCATACTTAACTTTATTCTCGATTTCTAATCGTTGATGTTTTTTTTCCAATTGCTGTCCTGTCAATTTTATTTTAGCCATGCTATATTCTCCTCGAGCTTGGCGCTGAAATAAAGGCAAACCAAACTGAAAACCATATTTATAATTATTCTGAAATAAACGATTTTCAAAAAATCCTTTTGAACTATACCCTTTGTTCAGAAAATTATAATTGATATTTAACGTTGGAAGTAATCCTTGAAATTTGGATTTCTTGTCTACTTCCAGCATGTCCTGCTTGAAGCCCACCATCAATAACTTGGGATGCATTGTAGTTGCAGAAGAAAGTGCATCAATCAATGAAGGCAAGGGATAGTCTTTTACCAACACAACATTCCAAGAAGAATCTGGCACAATATCATCAGTCAATTCATAAGGTGTATTGGAATCACTCCATAAAAAATTACTCAACAGTAATTTTTGCTTTTGTAAATTCAAGCCTGATTGAAGCTGCATCATTTCTATACTCTGCAGTTGAGATAGTGCTTCTGTTGTATCCATAGCAGCTCTATCACCCCCAATAAAGAGTTGCTTTACATTTTCAAAACGCTTTTTATTTATTGCTAACGTATTAGTTAATATTACATAGGATTGATAGGCTGAAACCCATGCCCAATAAGCATCTGCCGCTTCATATAATAGATCATTGATAGCCAATAAACGATCTTGACTGCTCATATTGACCATAATCTTTCCTTGTTGAACAGCGGCTCTTCGTTTATCAAAAAGGAAATTTTTTAATATTGGTATGGAAAAACCGGCATAGGTACTTTTGCCTGCACTAAACATTGGCTCCATACGATCACCAATATTATTTTCAACTCCTGCTTTCAAGTCTACACCGAACCACGTGGGAATTTTTATTTCGGGATTAGAATAAGAGTAATAATTTTTTCCATCAAACGTTTTGCGGTCATTACTTACATACACTGCTGGATCAAAAGCACCACGACTTGATTGAAGGGAAGCATTGGCAAGTGAAACCAATAAATCAGCCTGCTTTGCTACTGGATGAAACTTTCTGATGATGTTTAAAGTCTCATCCAAACTCAATGTCTTATTCTGTCCTTCAACATTATTAAATATAAAGAGCAAAAAGCAAAGCACCAGTGATGTAATTAAATTGAATTGCTTCATCCTATTTGAGTTGCTTTTCTGATTTACCCGAAGATGTTGGTTTATAAAACTCTGGAGGGAAGCCGTTTATTTGGCGCCATATTTCAAACCATATAGGTACATTTTTCAACAACCCAAACCCTTGAACTCCAGTTCCTATTTTTAACTGTGTTGGCCATTTTCTGGCTGATGAATCTTGTGTTACCAATACCCTGAATTTGCCATTGTCACTCATGTTTGTTTCCACAGCTATAATCTGACCAACAAATGTTCCATAACTCGCGCGCGGCCATCCAGAGAATACGGTTGCTGGAAATCCATCAAAAACCATGGTTACTTGTTGACCCTTGTTGACTAGTACCAAATCTTTGGGAGATACAAAGAGCTCGGCTGCATAATTAAACGTAGTGGGTACAATTTCTGCAATCATATCACCTTCCTTGACCATCTCATTGATACCCGATTTTTTTGCGTTAATGACCTGTCCGTTTTGTGGGGCGATAAGCCATCTCTGGCTACCCCTAACTACATAATTAGCTAATTGATTTTTATTTTTAGAAACATCTCCACGTGTTGAAGCGAGTTCTGACTGTGCTGAAGCTATTTCCCCAAGCGCCTTAAATATTTTATCAGCAGCATCTTGACGTGTAGAATTCATATCTATAGAGCAGATAACAAGATCTTGCTTTGAATTTTGAAATTTTTGTTGTGATGAAGTATAACTAGCTAATGATTTATTGAATTGTTGAGTTCGCTTTTCGTATTCAACCAATGAGATTATTCCTTCTACATGCATTTTTTTTGCACGATTAAGTTGTTGTAATGCTACATCATAATCAACCTGAGCAGAAACAACATCTGCACTATCGCTTAGCATCTTCCTACGAATCTGTTGAAGTTTATTATCTAACGCATTTAGCTTTAAATCCCTGGAAGACTCCATTGCTTGAATTTGATTTTTAGTAGCAGCAATTTTTTCTTGATAAAAAGATGCTTTTTGTTGCTTAGCATCAAGCTGCTCTTCTGTACGAACAATAAGCTGTGGATCTAAATAATCATCTTTTATATCTGCCAACTGTACAATGGTATCGCCCTTCCTTACAAAATCGCCTTCCTTCACCCACCATTTTATAATTCGTCCTGGAATAATTGAGTTTAATTGTTGCGGCCGTTGATCTTGATACAATGTAGTCACCGTACCTGAAACTTGAATATTTTGTGTCCAAGGCATGAGCAATACAACAGCAAGTATTAAGGCAATAATCCAAAACCATTTACGAATATTACTCTCTTTATCAACTCGGTATATTTGTTGTGGAGATTTCAAATCATACCCAGATTCTTTTCTTATTGAATTCAATAGATTTCTCATTTGCTCACCTCCCTATAAAAATTTTCGAATTCAGAAGCGGTTTCAAAATACCTTGAACTACCTTTCGTAACATGGATAATCTTATTGCATTGTATATAGAACGAAGGATCGTTTGAAACAGCTATGATAGTTGAATTAT